>JASMAO010000208.1 GCA_030754315.1 SAR202 cluster bacterium | reverse complement strand
GAAGAGGTTCGATCCCGTATCCCGGCAACCGGCGCGATGACCTACCTCAATACCGGTTGGGCAGGCCCTACACCAACGCCAGTTATGGAGGCCATAACAACCCGACTGCAATACGAGGGTCACAACGGGCCCACTTCAATTGAAGTTCGTAATAGCGGCAAAGAGATATCACTCCAGTCTAAAGAGGCGGTTGCCAAACTACTCAACGCTGGCACCAAAGAGGTTTTACTAACTCAGAACACGACAGAAGGCCTCAATATAATCACTAACGGTCTTTCTTGGAGCCAAGGCGACGAGATCATAACCTTCAACCTCGAGCATGCCGCAGCACTTATGGCCAGCTACCGCGTCCAACACAGATGGAACGCAAAGGTGAAATGTCTGGACATCGATACAGATCAATCAGATGACGGCATTCTAAAAAGGATCGAAGAAGCTATCACCAACCGGACCAAGGCCATTATTATGAGTCATATACAGTACTCCTGCGGTCTCCGGATGCCTATCAAGAAGATCGTGGATCTAGTACAACCCAAAGGCATCTTGACGCTGGTTGATGGAGCTCAGACTGCAGGACACATCGCCGTCGATGTGAAAGACCTTGGCTGCGATATTTACTCGATCCCCGGCCAAAAATGGTTGCTCGGCCCGGATGGGACAGGCGCTTTGTACATCAAGCAATCCATGATTCCTGATCTCATACCCTACTACACAAACAGTAGCAGTTGTAATATCGATTCCCTTCAAGGTAGCACCGCCAGTACGCCAATAAGGGCTGGGTTCCTCGAAGCGATACGCTTCATGGAGGCCATCGGAATCGAAAATATCGAAGCATGCAACCTAAAGCTAGCAGCTTTATTAAAAAACAAGCTCTTAGAAATACCCGGAGTAACTGTAACCTCTCCTATGGATGCTTCCCAGAGTTCAGGGCTAGTTACGTTCACCATAAGTAACATGGATCCGAAAGAATTCGTCTCTGAGATTTGGCAGAACAGCAGGATCCTCATTCGCAATGTTTCCTATCCAAATTCCATCCGAGCGTCCCTAGATTTTTTCAACACCGAGAACGAGGTATCCAAACTCGCAGGCGTCGTTCACGCAGTGTCACGGTCGAACGCATAAGCACTTCTCCTTCCAAGAAACGGATCACAGAACCATCTCTAAATTTCCCGCTAAATCCAGTCCCTTAACTTGAGGACCTACTGCCACACACTCATTTCGGGTACGCCCACGTTTCTAGCAATTATTGGTCTTCCAGAACAGTATTGATCAGGAAATTTTCAATGATAAGGAGCCTACCGCAAACTTTGATCTAGCCCGTCTTCTTAGCCTTGAATGACATGTGGGCAATCCCTCAATCGATACAGAACAAGATACGGATAAGTCGGGAGATCAACCATCTCTTTTCTATGCACAATTGCTGACATATTGTATTTTTCATTCACAAATCCTGCTTTGATGCTATAATCCTCATCCTCTTTTCCAACACGGGTTGCGACGAAAGGAATTGATAATGTCAGCACAGCGAGTTGTTCTCCGAAAAGTAACGAGAGAGGATGTTGGACGAATCAAGGTCTGGTTGAAAGATGAAGATGTCTCAGAAAACTGGTTTGGACGCTACTCTTACGGCGAACCCGCTCATCTTGGCTACCATCCCGAGCATATGGAGAACGCTCCAGACAGTGAATGGCAGGCTATCTTCAAAAACCCTGAGCACAGATTCCTTTCCATCTATACACACAACCTGGAACACATAGGTGAAATTCACGTCGCCATTGAAGAGTCGTTGGGTGATGGACAGATCTCCATTTTAATTGGCCGCAAGGATCTCTGGCACCACGGATATGGCACCACAGCAACGGAAGCTGCATTAGAATTGGCTTTCAATGAATGGGGACTCTACCGCATATGGACCGATGTACCGGAGTACAATACTGCTGCCATAGGCATGTTCGAACACCTGAATTTTACCCATGAAGGTACCTTACGCAAGAGCCGGCCACACGAAGGAGCGCGATTTGACTCGGTTGTCATGGGGATTCTCTTAGACGAGTACCTAAACAAAAATAAAGCCTAATCTACCTCGACAGCCGTTCCTCGTCGCTTCCATACCGCAAGCCCAAGGGAGGTAGCGAGCATAACTCCAAGCGCAATTGGGGCGAGATACTCGAACCTCATCCCCTTCATACGATGTCCTATCCGATCAATTAGACTAGCCTGAGGCAATCCCAAAAGCACCACTGAGAGGACCGTTTCCTTTGGGATATTGGTACCTTCGTAAACTTTATATTCACGACTACCAATCTTCGCCTTGCCCCCCTCCAACTCGTCAACTACCAATCCAACCAGATCGACCGACGCAAGTACACGGATTTGGCTAGCGCCATAGCGGATGGTTTTCACAAAAGACGTCTCGTTACCTGAATAGGGGAAATTGTACGCAAACATAATGTCGTACTCTCCCGGAGGTACTGAAGCAGTTAGAGCAAACCCACGGTCAACCTGAAGAACGTCCGCGCCAAGAATTGAGGTGTCTATTTGCAATCCCGCTGCCCCTGGAGGAAGACCGAATCGAATCAGATTCATGGGTTCTAGACCTGGCACATAGGTAAGAGAAGATTCGTTAATGATTTGGACTATCTCTAAGGCCCAAATGGTCTCAGCCGCCGCGTCAACATCCGATATTAACAACGATGAGGCTCCACCGATCAGCACAGATCTGTCACTCGTGGCATCGTAAACCGTCAACGTAACGGGCTCCGGTGATCCTCCAGATAAATCCAAGTCAGTACCATAAAGCGCCCCCATCCATTCAACCGAGACCCCATATTCGACTTGAGCATCATAAGAAATTTGGAACCTGAAGGCTCCGCTGGGTCCTGACGTTGCAGTACGTTCATTACGGCCACTTATACCATTTTCATGAAGTACAACCATCAGACCTTCGGCCCCAACCTCCTTTGTGCCATTGATAATCCTGCCTTCCAAAACACGCATATCCTCTTGAGAATCGGCACGTGTTATCGCCGGATATTTTAAAACCCCCGTTACCAGAATCAGGGACAAAGACCAGACCAGAATTCTAACAAGCAGGCTCTTTCGTTGTGCCACTTAGTTAATCTTATCCCGGACTTGCTGAGCATCTGATTCGATCCCATCGGAAAGCTTGACTCTTCCGTCATTCTCCAAATTCATCTCCTTCAATACCAACGCCGCATCCGTCATGTAGCGTTCGCGCAACCAACCGTAATCGGCCTGATTTAATCCGCCCAGGTCCATTTCCAATTCGACGTTTTGGAGCCCCGTGATGGCCTCCTCCCACCGCCGATTCAAATCCTTTTGCAAAACTTCTTGCTTTTGTGATACCCGATCGAATTCACCACCACGTATAAGTGGGTAAGCTATAGCCACACCAGGAATAAAGACCATTATGATAGCAATCAGTACTAACATCGCATTACTCTAATCACTCTTGGCACATCAAAGAGATTTGGTCACACCTAAACTTGAAGTAGATCGAGATTGGATGGGTGGCCGATTAGGAGGCTGAACCCGTCTGCGTCGAGGAGAAATTGCTAATAGAGTCCCCACGAAAAGTACCGGCCCTGCCGCCCACATCCACCAAACCATGGGATTGATATACACACGAAAGACCGCTCCACCATCATCGCCAAACTCCGAGGGTACCACGTAGAAATCCTCTATAATCGTACTCCGTATCGCCGCTTTGGTTGCACCTATTCGAAAGTCTGGATAGAAAGACCGAGTTGGATACATGGGTCCCACGGTCCGATCGAGATGGGACAGTTCGAGGTGCGCAGTAACTTCTTCTCTATCAGAAAATGGCTTACGTTCGAAACCAATATAACGAAAAGAATAATCCCTAAGGGATGCAGATTGCCCAGGTGAAAGCGCAAAATCGCGCTGAACGTTAAAGAACGACGAGCCGATAGCTCCCACTGTCAACATGATAATCGCAAGGTGAACGACGTATCCACCATAGCGAGGCCGGTTGCTTGCAACTAGCCTCCCCCAAGCCATAATGTAATTCTCTCCTTTTTTATGTCTCGAAATAGACCCACGAACCCATTCTGCAAGAATGCCGGTTATTACGATGGAACAAGTGGCAAGAGCCAATATAGCAACTGGTTGTCTCATCCCCGACACCACCAATACCGTTGCAATTGAAACAGCTACCGCCACTGGATACCGAAGCATGCGGAATATGTTCTTGGGCGTCCCACGCCGCCACGGCACCAATGGTCCTACACCCATAATGAGAACTATGACAAATAATACTGGCCCATTTACACGGTTAAAGTACGGTTCTCCGACGGTTATAGACTCATCTAGCAATGCGTCTGCAATCACAGGGTATACAGTTCCCCACAGTGTTACAAAAGCTACAATCAGAAAAAGCAAGTTCTGTAATATAAAGAAACTCTCTCGAGACAGCATCGACTCGAGTCGCTCCCTGCTCTTCAAGCTATCCATCCGCCACGCGAATGCAACCAGGGATCCCAGCAACGTCGATACCATAAAAGCCAAAAAAATCCATCCCATGGCTGACTGTGCAAACGAATGAACTGACGGCACAGGACCACCGCGATTGATGAACATACCCATTTGCGCCATCGTAAAAGCCACCGAGACGAGCACAATATTCCACATCCGGAACATGCCACGACGCTTCTGCACCATAATCGAATGCACAAACGCCGTCATCACCAGCCATGGCATCAATGCCGAGTTCTCAACCGGGTCCCAGGCCCAATATCCACCCCAACCTAATATAGTGTACGCCCACCATGATCCCAACATGAGACCGCCTGTTAAAACTAGCCAAGAAAACATCCCCCAAATCCTACCGACATCGACCCACTCATCGCGCCCACCCCTACCCGACAGCAACGCTCCCATAGCAATACTGAAAGGGATAGCAACCGACACCAGACCAGCCATTTGTATTGGAGGATGGATGAACATTCCGAAATGAACTAACAGTGGGTTGATTCCTTCGCCATCTGCTGGAACAAAGGATAGCCTACTCATTGGGTTCGCCAGGAAAACCAAGACGCCGAGGAAGAACCCAAGCACACCTGCTACCAACCCTGTAACATACGGAACGGTTTCAGGAAGGCGACTCGCGACTCCCTTAACAGCAACCACTGCCATAACAGTGAAGATTAGGGCGATGAATAGCATGGATCCTGAGTTCCCTGCATACATCGCAACCCACGTATAGGCAGTCGGCATGGCTAAGTTGCTGTTCTCAGCAACATACTGGACTGAAAAATCGTGTGTCACGAAAGCGTAAACGAGTGCACCCGAAGACACGACTAGCAAAAACGGCACAGTATAAAACCCATAACGCCCACTAACTATGAGCGATGGAATACGCAGAATTGCCCCAAGAAATGAAGCAGCTATGACATAGAGGGTAACGACTAAGCTAATAGCTAGAGAGACCGAACCAGCATCCACTATCAACTTACGGTCCCCGACCTTCTCACAGAATTCGATCCATTTTCAGGGTCAGTAGGATCTCCTGTCGTTTGAACAGCTTCAACCTGAGCAATATAGAACGCGCGCTCCTCACCATCCAAATCTCCAAGGCCCTCTTTATCTTTTCGACTGCCCACCATGGATCGCAGTACTAAAAAGAACAACGCCATCGTCAGCACTGCCACTATAGGGGGTACTATCCAAACAGTAAGGTTAATCCCCGATCGCGGTGGGTCAAGAAGAACGCTTGGCCCGTACCCATCAACGAAATGAGATCTGATCTGATCTCCAGTCCAACCTTGTTTCAATTTTTCGATAACTAAACGTCGCATCTGAACAGCGAGGGGATGCTGGGATTGGTCTATAGACTCCCCTGGACAAACAGGACACAGGACACTTTGGTTTATTTCCTGAGCTAGAGCATCGACACCGAGATTGTCATCCGATCCTTCGCACGATGCGAAGATCCCCGATAAACATAACGCGGCTACCATGTATATCACCGGACCACTCCAAGCCATGCGCAGCCAGTTGATCATACTTAAATCCAGCGTTCCAATGCCAACTCCAG
>JASMAO010000207.1 GCA_030754315.1 SAR202 cluster bacterium | reverse complement strand
TGGAGAGGTAGAAAACATTACCATAGCCTCCCGAGGCTAACACCACCGCGTCGCCTGCCAACCGGTCTATTTTTCCGGTTTTAAGATTCCGGATGATCACCCCACGCACTTGCCCTTTTTCCACCACCACATCAAGCATTTCCGTCCAGTTGTGCATGATCACACCACCGGCGGCAATCTGGGCGCTCAACGCTTGGTAGGCTCCCAGCAACAGCTGCTGGCCGGTCTGCCCTCTGGCGTAGAAGGTCCGAGAAACCAGAGCTCCTCCAAAGGAGCGATTGGCCAGAAAGCCTCCATACTCACGGGCGAAGGGTATACCCTGGGCCACACACTGGTCGATGATATTCACACTAACCTGGGCCAATCGATAGACATTGTATTCCCGGGAGCGAAAGTCTCCGCCCTTGACCGTATCATAAAATAGACGCCACACACTGTCGTCGTCGTTCTGATAGTTCTTGGCAGCATTGATTCCTCCCTGGGCGGCAATGGAGTGCGCTCGCCGGGGGGTATCGTGGAAGCTCAGGCAGTGAATCTTATAGCCCAGCTCAGCCAGAGAGGCAGAAGCAGAGGCTCCAGCCAAGCCACTTCCCACCACTACGACGGTGTATGTCCTCTTATTGGCCGGGCTCACCAGCCTCAGGTCTTCCTTATGCCGATCCCAGGCGGTATGGATTTCACCCGAGGGAGTTTTTGAGTCCAGATTCATGATGGCAGCTCCAAGAGCTTGGTGAGTACAGCTATGGGAATCAGACAGTTCCCCAACACTACGGCTGCTGCGAGCAAAGTCGATAACGCCTTTCGCAAAGCATTGTACCGGGGGTTGTTGAGCCCCAGTGTCTGCAGGCCACTCCACACGCCATGATAGAGATGCATCCCCAAAGCGAGCATCGCGATAATGTATATCCCGGAGACCCAGGGAACCGTAAAGCCGCGGATCACATTGCCGTATACCTCCGCCTTCTCAAACCCCTCAATTCCAGTCCCAAAAGTAAAGTGGGCCAGGTGGTAGATGATGAAGCAGAACAGCATAAAGCCACCATAGCGAAGGGTAATGGCTGCATAGCTGGTCTTCTGTACCTTTAGCTTATGCTGGTAGCTAGTCTTTCGGGCCGCGCTGTTGATTCTGGTTAGTTTAACCGATGACCAGATGTGCAGTGCAAGCGCAGCTAGAAGTCCTCCCCGGACAGCCCAGACTAGTCCGTGGGTTCCATGCTGGAGAAATTCAGCATAAGCATTTAGTGCATCCTGACCAGCGAAGATCAGTAGGTTGCCCGCCATATGACCAAGGACAAAGCCGACCATCATCAGGCCTGTCACAGCCATGATCACCTTCTGTCCGATGGTTGAAGAGAAGATTCGCATTCTTGGTTCCTAATTATCAAGCAGCTAAGAGGGCTATTCCTCGGAGGCATTTTTCCTTTGACGTGCCTCTATAAATATCGATGGGCACCGGGAATACGGTAGTGCTGCTACTCTCTGCAGCAACCTCGCTCGGTCAGAGTCTGGAGGAAGCGAAGCTACGGAGATGGCTCCAGTTGTCCGGCTACCTCAGCCAGTTCTCGAGGAGTCGGCATCAGAATGATCAGCAGCCTAGGCCCCTTTGGCTCAACGGCACAACCTAGGCGAAAGATGACCGCTCTCTCATAAAAAACTAGCAAGACACAGATCCATAAGCGTGCGAAATAGTGTGGGTTACAAAACGTTTCTCATTGTTGGTTGACGAAGCCCTGCATAGCTGTCCGCGTCTGCTGTCATGATCTCTACTAGTTGCGGATGCATCTCTATTACTCTGCCTGGCCTTCCGCTTGATCTTCCATCCTCGCCGCCATGGCATGGATACAGAGGCAGCTGTGAAAATGGCTGGCTAATTCAGATTTTAGGAGTGGTCCCCTTGTGGCAAAATTTTGATTTGGCCTTTTTCTAGTAGCGTATATTTGTCGATTAGACTCTAGCTGAAAGGCCCTCTTCAGGGTTTGGCTTAAAGTTGTGGTTTTTATCAACTGATGCAGGCCTGTTTCTTGAACGTTGCTTCTAATTTGAAATTCAGACTTAAGAATAAGAGGGTGCAAGGGAACGCAACTTTGTCCTGGAGAAATTCAATTTCCCCATACTTGGCATTGTGACCTATTGGCGGATACAGTCTGACATCGCTGACACGGTTTGTAACTACATGGAAGACCTTGGCGATTCAGCTTCTGATCTCTGCGTTGATTAAATATTCTCTTCTACTGATCCGAACACAGCAACTAGTAATTCCTCCTCTAGTTTTTCCTGTAGTTCGTCATCTGCTAAAGTTTCTGCGTCTTGGAATTTTAAATAATTATCAATGTTACGACTTACTTCTTCGACTGATGCCTTTCCAATACCCGTCCACTGTGAAATTTGTTTGTCAGTTAATTTTGTGACTTCGCTTAAGTAGATAATTTTGTTTTGCTTAAAAGCCTTATATCGATGAATTAGACATTTCTTGGCTTCATTATAAACAAAATAAATTTCCTTTTTTGTCCGAGTTACTGGTTTTATTCTTTGTGACAAGCGATGAAGCACCTATGTTCTCATAGAAATATCAATTCTCAACCAAGTACTCCTAACAACGGGCAGCATATGAACTTGAGATATTATCACTTTCTAACCGTAATTAACCATGAGAATCATGCCGTGATTTCACCCAGAGGAAGATGGAAACAATAATGGCGGGGGGCAAAAACATTAGGATTCCTGCCGTCAGGTAGTAGGCATTTTTCACCTCTTCTCCTGTTTGAGCTAGGCAATTCGGACAGGCCATCGATAAGCTAGGAGATAAGGAACATAAGAGTAATACTGTAATAAATAGAAGTGTGAAGCGAAGGTAGTTCATAATGACAGAACCTATACACCTACAGTGCGGTTTGACCTTTAGTTTAGTTATACTCATTGGCCTTATAATAAGTAGACTAAGGTATAGAGCAGCGGCCAGATACCTACTACAAAGTACCAGTATAAGCTACAAAGTGAGAGCAGGGGATGGGTCTTCGTACCGAATCCAGAACGAAAGATGACAAAGATCAAGATCACCAGTGCAATTACTAAATGTAGTGCGTGACAACCGATTAAAGTATAAAACAATCCACCGTAGATGCTGGAGGTAAAAGTCATACCGTATTCGACTAACTTTACCCATTCGACTCCTTGAATCCCCAAAAATAGTGTTCCGAAGCCAAACGTTGCCAACAGCCACCTTTTTCGCCTGTGCCCTTGAGCGGCTTTTACGGCACGAAACATTGTGGCCCCACTAACTAACAGAAATAAGGTGTTGAAGCCTGTTATGAGAATTGGATATCTGGGTTGCCCCGGGGGAGGCCAATTTGGAGTTCCAGCCCTTAGAATCAGGAAAGAACTGATTAAACCGGCAAAAAACATGATTTCAGTGCCAAGAAAAATCAGCGTGGCGAGTGTGGCTTTGTCGACAGGATCAGATCTTGAAATTTCCGGGCTATACATGACCAATCTTAACCATCCTTAAAAATACGGTAACTGCTAAACCGGTGATCACCCCTTTTTTATCGGGGAACCATTTTACCGAAGCGGCGATCGGACAAACGTAACCGAATCCGAACCCCACTCCACCGATTTGCCGTAAGTGATATAGAGCACCCACGGCCGTGAGGCGCTCACTAAAGCAGCACTCAACAAAAATGCAACGCCCAACAGTAATCCACCGATCGATGCGACTCCCCGTGGGCCTAAGCGATCTGGCAAACGTTCCGCAGGAATCATCGTGATGGCAAATGTGGCTAATGCAAAATAAAAACCCCATTGTGTTGTTCGGTTCCAACCAAATTCACTCTCCAACGGTTTGACGAAAAGGCTGAAAGTGTAACCTGTGCCAAGAACGATCTGAATGATCAACGCCTCGACTATGACCGTCCAACGATTTCTGGTGTGCGTACCAGTTATCACCAGCTTTCCATTTCACGCACTCGGTAGCGAAGCGGCATTTAGCTTAGTGTACTGTCGATTTTGGTGCTTCCAATTTTTGTGTTGCCGTCTCAACCGGATTATAAACGATATCAGGTAGGAGTGAGATTGTCATGATGACAAATAGTATAACCGGAACAATCGCAATGGCTAGAATTAGCTTACCCTCAATTTTCAAGTGCATGAAAAAAGAGGCGACTAGCAACGCTTTGACCGCCGCGATTACGAAGATCAAAATTACCGTCAAAGTTTGCGAAAACGGCATGTAAGCCGCCGCTAAACTGACCACGAGAAGCAGCAAAAGTACGACCCATACCATAAAATAGTTTGGATGATCGTGTGCTTCAGTTGCCATTTTTTCCTCCAGTTAATAGGATAGGTAGAGTAGTGGGAAAAGAAAGATCCACACAATGTCAACGAAGTGCCAGTACAATCCGGCGACTTCGATTCGATGCCCCAGGTCTTCACGCCACAGCGTCCCTTTCACCGCACCGATGTAAAGCACCAAGTTGATGATGATCCCCACCAAAATATGCAGAGCGTGAAGCCCTGTCAAGGCAAAATAGAAGTTCCAAAAAATGTTCGTTATCGGCGTAAAACCGTGCCGGATCTCACTCGTGTATTCGACCCCTTTGATGGCCAGAAAAACAACGCCAAGCAAGATCGTCCACCCGAGGTAGTTTTTCGCCCGGTCGTATTCGCCTTGATTAACAGCTTCAGTTGACTTGACAATTGTTAAACTGCTTGTTAACAAAACGAAAGTGTTGATTGATCCGAGCGCTATGCTGACATGTTCCGCCGTTTCGGTCCAACCGCCACCGCTGGCGGCACGGTAAAGGATATACACCGCTAGAAAGCCTCCAAACGTCATAATCTCCGAGGCGAGAAACCACCACATTCCGAGCTTTCCAAACTCCGGTCTCGGTTGTACGTTAGCCTGTGTTCCATGCATTCTAAAATTCCCCTTTAGGTGGTGATTTCTTCAAGCGACTGATCTTGTGGTAACCAATCGCTGTCAGCATCAGGCGAACTATAATTGTAAGGATCGTGATGGACTATCGGTCGCACTTCAAAATTACCATGAGGTGGCGGTGAAGCCGTCGACCACTCCAGAGTATTAGCCTGCCAAGGATTTTCCTCCGCCACTTCACCAGCCACTATGCTACGGAGAAAGTTTACGATGAAAGGTGCCTGCCCGATAAGAAGTCCGATGGCAGCCCAGGTGATAAAAATCTGCGTTGATTTGATCGACTCTGTACTCAGAAAATTGTACTGGGTAGGATCGGCTAGTCGTCTCATATGTCCTGCCATCCCAAGCCTGAACATGGGTAGAAAAACCAGATTAAAGCCAACAAAAGTTAGCCAGAAATGGACCTTGCCCCAGGTCTCGTTCAGCATGCGTCCAAACATTTTTGGGAACCAAAAATAGATGCCAGCGAAAGCTGCAAAGAACGTAGCAGGAAAAAGTGTATAGTGAAAGTGTGCGACAACAAAATAGGTGTCATGGATAAAAATATCTACCGCAGCAGAACCGTTAAAGATGCCTGTAACGCCACCCATCAAGAATGTCATCAATGTGCCAATCGCAAAGCTCATCGCGGTTGTCAAACGAATAGAACCACGCCACATGGTGGCTATCATGGCAAAGATAACAATAGCAAATGGCACTGAGATCAGGATGGTCGTAATACTGAAAGGCATCGATAGATTCGGGTTCATTCCACTGACAAACATATGATGTGCCCAGACGATGAAGCTGAGAACCCCTGCAACCAATGTGGAATAGATGATGATGCGGTAACCGAAAATCGGTTTTCGGGAACCGGCAGGTAGGATTTCTAGCAAAACGCCGAAGCCCGGAAGAAGAACAACGTAGACTTCAGGATGGCCGAAGAACCAGAATAGATGTTGCCAGAGGAGCGGATCTCCCCCTTGCGCGGGAACAAAAAAGCCGGTTCCGACTAACCGGTCCAGCAAGAGGAGTACTGCCGCAGCGATAGTTGGCCCAACTGAGAGCATGAAGATAATTGCGGCTGACAGTTGCATCCAGACCATTAGCGGTAACCGAAACCAGGACATCCCCTCGGCTCGCATTGTTATAGCAGTGGTCATAAAATTCACGCCACCCATTAGAACCGATGCAAATTCGAGCGCCAAACTCAAGATCCATAAGTTTAAACCCCAATTTACTCCGGTATAGATTGGCTTAGCAGACAGCGGGGCGTAGCCGGTCCAGCCGGCAGCGGCCGCACCGCCGGGCACAAAAAAGGATAGTATTAGCAAAAGGGTGCCAACGAAAAATGTCCAGAAAGAAAGCATATTAAGACGTGGGAAGGCCATGTCATCGGCACCGATCATCAGCGGGATCAAAAAGTTTCCGAAACAGCCCAGCAGAATTGGCATGGCTACGAAAAAGACCATGATCGTACCATGCATAGTGACGAAGGCATTATAAACGTTGGGGGTAAGGGTTTCAGATTCTGGCCATGCAAGTTGTTTGCGCATGAAATAGGCAAGTATTCCACCAACTAGCGCCATGATTAGACCAAGCCAAAGATACTGTTTCCCGATCGTTTTATGATCGGCCGAAAACAGGTACTTACGCCAGAAAGAATTTTCTCTGAGTTCTGTGTTCCCGTTATGATCCATGAAATTAATTTCCCATCTTAAGCTCGAGGTTTACTAAAGGAGGTGAAAAGTTGAGAAGAAGTCGTTCATTTCCTGAATTCGAGCAATTATGATTGAGTAACAGATTACCATTGCTCTTCCGCTTGCTCTTTCAGCCATCCGGTGAACTCCTCTTCTGTTTGAACGACCAAAAACGCTCGCATTGTATGGTGGCCAAAGCCACAGAGCTCGGCACAAGCAATCTCGTATGGCTCTTTCCTCAGGTACTTTTTGGTTACCTGAAACCATACCGGGATTATTCGCCCCGGAACAATATCCTGTTTAAGCCGCAACTCGGGAACAAAGAAGCTATGAATCACATCTGCTGACTTAAGGTGAAGTTGCACCACTTTACCGACCGGGATATGAAGTGGAACTGCTCCAGCATCTTCATCAAATATAATATCATCAGATGTGCCGAGCACATTATCTTCTCCAGGGTAGGTGAAGAACCAACCATACTGCTGGGCAGTAACTAAGACTTGAAGGTCGATGTGATCTGGAGTTTCAATCTTCACTTTATCATAGACCTGACCACCAGCGTAGTCAATCGCCAAATCAAGGAGTAAGACTACGGCCGCTGGTATCAGAATCCAACTGGATTGTCTTTTCCCACTACCATCGAAAAAAGCCGCTTTTCCCTTCCGATGACGTATCAAGGAGTAGATGATTAACCCCTCGGTCAGCAGAAACCAAAATCCAACGATGTAGAAGATAAGATAGAAAACAAAATCAATGTCTCCACTGAAGGTCGAGATGGAGGCCGGAAACCATTTATCAAATAACATTATGCTTTCAAAGGAAGATCGTGTCTTTAGTTGTCTTTTAGGTAAGAAGAGCAGAAGAATGAGTTGAATACTATCCTTGATGTAGCTTTGGACATGCTTAGATCAACGATAGACATAGGTTTGTTCAGCCAGAACACTGCCAAAGATCCGTTTACAAACATCAATACCTGTTACTTGCTCTAGGTAGGCCATCAAGCGTGTGGAATTCCGCGACAAGGAGTAAACCTTTAACTCAGTTGGCTTTGTCGCTAGTGTCTCTTCCAGTTTTTGTCGATAGCTTTCATCGACCACTTTGGGACGAACTCTAATTGGTTTCGCTTGGACATACAAAGGTAAAATCCAACGGATAAAAGAAAATACCAGCATATTTGCCATCAATTAATTTTGACAGACTGAAGTCATCACCAATCTCCCCAGCTGCCAAAACTGCCTGTGTCGTAAAATTTGGTGCTTTTCGCCCAACTAAGATACTCAAAGTTTTCCCCCTTAGAAAAAATAAGTAACAAGGATATTCCTTTAGAACTGTGAAAAAGTAGAGATACTAAATCAATCACATTCTAAAATAGTAAAAATGTCTCCCACCGTTTCCATGTGCTCCAATTCTTGATCTAAAATTTCGCCCTCCAAACGGGCTAAGTCTATTTGCCCATCTAAAGTTTTTCGGGCCTTGCGACCTCAGAGTTGTTTTCTTCCCCATTTAGGTTATCAGCTGACTTTAATCCTATGGTTTGAGACCAACCAATCAGCTGTTTGTCAAACCTAAATAACAGTGCTGTCATCATCAATTTTTAATACACTTGAGTCAAGCCAGCAGGAAATAGAAAATGACTTCTTACTGACAATCATGGGGCAATGCTTCTCAACAGCTTTACAGGCACAATCAGTTTAATAGTATCTTGATGGGTGAAATTGTTTGTCGCTTTTGAAGATAGGAGAATATGGGTTGGGACTGCGTTGCATTCTTATGGTAAGATTAAGCATATAGAGACCTGCTCCTAAAAAACGTAGGTTTCTAGCCCGGAGTCGTGTACCATCGCGACTTAAGAAGCTCTAACAGCCGACCTAAGGTCCCTCAACCAATTAAAGTAGGCCGTTATGGGCTTTTTTTATATACTCATTTACCCTAGTGCTTAATATAACACTGGTAATCGGCGTTGTCA
>JASMAO010000206.1 GCA_030754315.1 SAR202 cluster bacterium | reverse complement strand
ATAATTCAAGCCAATTCCTCATACCATCTTCACCCCCATCAAAGGGAGTCTGACGCTCAAATAGACATGCATCGATCATTGAGAATCCTTCTTTTTCAAGGACAGAGGTATATTCCTCTACGGTCGGAAAATACCAAGGGTTACCGATGAAAACTGAGGCGCCAACCTTTTCTCGAGCTCGTTGGATAGCATCAACTATAGACCTAATGTTGCCTGCACCACCAAATTCGGCAACGAAACGGCCATTCGGCATAAGGGCTCTCCAGACATTAGCAACCACAACAGAGGGCCTATTTATCCAATGTAATGCAGCATTTGAAAACACCGCGTCAAATTCAGGACCCAAATTCATTTCGGTAGCGTCAATTACGGCAAACGTTATCTCCGGGTAATTCTTCCGAGCTTGTGTGATCATTGAGATGGATGAATCTATCGCTAGAACGTCGGCTCCGTAAGATTCGATTTTAGCTGATAGCTGACCTGTTCCACATCCCAAATCTAAGATCCGCTCACCAGGGTGTGGATCAAGAAAACACAACACATCTTCGCCGTACTCCCAAACGAATCCCCCACTCCGTTCGTACCGATTTACATCCCATTCGTCACAGTTTCCAGAAGCTTTATTCCTGGGCATATATTTACTCACTATCTAGCCGTTGACACGAGTTAATTGACAAAGAATGGCTGGCCATTATACTTCAGTCGTAGCCTGAAACGCTCTCGATTGTACCGGTTATTGCTTGGAGGTGGTTTTCATGCTCACGACAGACCAAAAGGCTCACTTCGATACGTTCGGATTCTTATCCATAAAGCAGGCCATATTCACAAAGACAATTATGCAAATCTCAGAAGAAGTCGACTCTATGTTGGAAAAGAATCGGGACGGGAGGCCTTTCGCGACTGAGGATCAGGTAATCTCTCCCTTTGTAGGCCAAAGCACTACCATTACCAAACTGGTCAACGATTCAATTGCAGAAATAGTTGCAGATCTTATAGGCCCTGGGTTCATTTGGGCCGGCTCAGAATGCCATGCAACCCTTAACAGTACCCATGGCTGGCACGCCGATAGAACTTCCGAAGCAGATGAAGAGCTAGCCTATATTAGGCTGAAGATCAACATGTACCTAGATCCTATCACCGCCGAAAATGGTGCGCTCCGGGTATTACCAGGATCACACCAACCAGAGTTCCACAGGATATTGGAACCGCTCGAAACTATTCATCTCGAAGCGGGAAATTCGGACCCGATGGCCACGCCATACGGTGTCTTGGGACCCGATATGCCTTTTGTCGCTTTCGAGTCAATGCCTGGGGATTTAATATGTTTTAACCAAAGCCTGTTCCACTCAGTATTCAACGGATTCGCGGGACGCCGTTATGTTGCCTTAAAATTCGCAGCTAAGCCAACTACAGAAACCCATTACAAAGTCATTGCAGACACGGTGGATCTTAGTCCTGATCTTGATCCCGAAATCGACCGCGTCCCCCTACCTGGGGTGCAGGAGATCTGTAAACGAACGGAAGCGATACGGGTTCGTATCGCGCCTTGATCCGATGACATCCCAACCCTACTAAAATTACAGTATCTGACTCTATTTACATTCCTTTATAGTTTACGATTTGGTGCAGCTTGTGCACCACGGTAGTCAAATCCTTCTGATCCTCCATTATTTGAGCAATTGGCTTGTAGGCTCCAGGATGCTCATCTAGTAATGCTTTTGCGTCTCTAAAGTTCCATGCCTTGCCCTTCATATGCTTGCGAAGAGACTCGACTGTGAAGGTTCGCTTAGCAACCCCCCTGCTAAATTGACGACCAGCACCATGCGCGCTCGACTTATACGAATCCAGATTCCCTAAACCTTTGGTGATAAATGTGGCCGTGCCCATCGACCCTGGAACTATCCCCATGTCATCGACATCGGCTTTAATGGCACCTTTCCGTGTTAGCCACACTTCTTTGTTAAAGTGGACCTCTCTAGCCGCAAAGTTATGGTGACAATTGATACGTTGTTCTTCATGCAGATCGTCCACACTAGACATGATATCGGCCAGAGCTGCATCCATCATAAACTCACGGTTAATGTAAGCATAAGACTGAGCCCATTCCATCATCTCAATGTACTGCTCAAAGGACCGTCCACGTAATCCCGACAAATCATTGTCCTCGAGTTTCTCAGTGCTCTCATCCTTTGCTCGTTTTATGAACATTGTCGCGATGTTATTTCCGATCCCTCTTGATCCTGAGTGAAGTACAACCCAGACTCGATGCTCTTCATCAACACAGACTTCGACGAAATGGTTACCCGATCCAAGGGTGCCCAATTGACGTTTACTACGTGGCACGTCAAGGCCACGCGGGTCCGGAATGGGGTTGCTTCTAAACCATTCATCAACTCTTTTGCCCACCCCTCCACCTAACTCTTTGCCCAACAAATCTAAGCGCTCTCGCCCTACGCCAGCCGGAATGGACTGTCCAAAAAGTTCCACGAGGTATGACATATCCTCAGGAAAATCATCCCAGGTTTTATTCAACCTAACGGCGATCATCCCGCATCCTATATCTACGCCGACAGCGGCAGGTATGATGGTGCCTAACTCTGTAGGTATAACGCTCCCCACCGTAGCCCCTCTACCTAGATGGGCGTCAGGCATCAACGACACGTGTCCAGCAATGCCCGGCGCACGCGATAGCTTCTCAGCCTGTCTCCTAGTAGCATTGTCCAGAATAGTCGCCCAATTTTTTACATCTGCCACCGTATTCACCCATATACCCCAAAACTTCTGCTCGATAGTAACATCAGCCAAGCTCTCACCTTTGACTAAAGTGTCGAGCTACGTAGGCTATTTCTTATATGGATATTGGTTTCAAATCCCCAAGTTAGTTGACAAAAATTGGACAATTCAGAGATCATAACTCCAAACTTTGACTCCCAATTTAGACGCCTCCGCCAGAAGGAATACGTCCTCCTTAAACATCCTTTCTTGGGATTACTGAAGTGACAATTACCACAATATCCAATTAACAAAGGTAACAGTTCCGCAATGGATGTAGAACCCAGCACTACACTGGCTGCACTAACTCTAGGCTTCCTGCTTGGACTGAAGCATGCCACCGACGCAGACCACGTTGTTGCCGTATCGATAATAGCGGGCGAATCGCGCAGCATTTGGCGTGGCATATGGATAGGCTGCTCTTGGGGACTAGGCCACACTACCCCATTACTAATCCTTGGGGTAATCATCCTGGCATTTCGTAGCTTGATCGATAGCTACGAATCCATCGCTCCAGTGTTTGAATTCGGCGTAGGGGTAATGCTGATATTGCTCGGCATACAGGTATTCTGGAATCTGAAACGCGGACGATTACACGTCCACGAGCACAGCCACGACAACGGTCCTCACGTACACATCCACGCCACTCATGATCCCGCGGCCAGCCCGGAAGTCGAATCACAACATGGCTTCTTTCATTTTGGCAAGCCAGTTTTCAGAATCAAGTCTTACGCCGTAGGTGTGATACACGGCCTAGCCGGCAGCGCAGCTATCATGCTCTTGCTACTCCCGACGCTGCCGTCATTTTGGGTTGGCCTTGGCTACATTATCCTCTTCGGTATTGGAACGATACTGTCAATGGCCGTGATTACCGTCTTGCTTGGCATACCATTTGCTCTTGCGGGAGGCTTGGGTACGGCCAGCCGTGTAGTCTCTACTATGGCAGGCTCCATTAGCGTAGTATTCGGTGTGGCACTAGTGTCGGATCTCGTTTTCAACACGACCTTCATCCCTTTCTAGAGACTGCCTCCAGTAATCCCTTGTCAAAAAAATACTGCTCCCACAATTCTCGTTCGTCGATGGAAAAGCATCCGTTGTTAAGTCCGTTTGATATCGGGAAGTATTGGCCGGTGATGAATTCTGCCTACTAACTAGCACCTCTCTTGGGAAATTTGAGCCATGCGAGCATTATCGTCGGGATGATCATAACTGAACCCCCATATAAAAACGCACTTCGGACATCATCAAAGTGGTCAGCGATTATGCCAGCAACGTAAGGCGAGAATGTCGCCAATAGACCAGCTCCATAAATCAATGAGACCACCGTTGATTGAACCTTTCCTCTCGCCACATCAAGCGCCGCCGCGATAAAAATGTGGTGAATCGAAAAGGAAAATGCCCCTGTTATCGCAACTATCAAGAACAACGGCACACCAGAACTCGCTACAGGCAATAGTAACGAAAGCCCTGCAGTGGCAGCGAGAGTAGGCACGAGAATAGCCTTTCGAGAGAACCGGTCCGAAAAAAATCCCATTATCGGTTGGAAACCCAATCCTGCAACTCTGGCAAGGGATAGGTAGACGGCCACACGGGTCGGGCTGAAATCCAAATCCTCTCGTAGATAAACCGGAAGGAATTCGCCAACTGCGCTATTTCCCGCTGAGTTCAAAGCGGTCGCTATCACGAGGAAAAGCATTGCATGATTACGTAATAGTCTGCTCAATGACCCAAAATAATCGCGTAGCGATGAGACGGTGCCATCCGAATGGTCACCTGTCGATGTGCGCATCATTGCCCATACAAAAAACGCTGCGATGACGGCTGGAAACAGGCTGACTTTCAGGACATCTCTCCACATCATGAACCCCAGAATCATAGCCACAAATACAGGCCCAATCACCTCTCCGGCAATTCCTCCAGTTCCATGTAGGGATACGGCAAATCCTCGACTATCCGGGAATCGTCTCGACAGAGCACTTAGTGCTGGTGGATGGTACAACGCCGGTCCGACACTCACAAAGAACATGACACCAAACAACACCCAGAAATTAGGAGCAAACCCCGCCGCCATCAAAAAAAACCCCATTAGCCCTAGAGAGAGGCCGAGCATTAGCGGTGCCTTGTGACTAAACCTGTCTCCCAAATAACCGGCCACCAGAGTAGTTACCCCCCCGGTGAGGGATCGCGCAGTCGCAAGGGAACCAAATTCGGAAGCATTCAGGCTCAATCCAATTTTGATCTCCGGCATGACAATCGTCCGCAGACCAGAAACGTAAATATGTTTGATAGCATGGCCAAAAACAACTGCAACCGCGAGTTGAACGCGGCGTGCCTTGAAAGTAATGGTTCCGTTGGGTTTACTCAAAGCAGCCATCAATTCTAGTCGGTAAACTTCACTGAAATGGCAAAATCCCCCGAACGGGAAACAGGATAGCGGAACTGACGTGGCTACTCATGTAACTCGTGTGTTAGCCTGCTCAGCTTCAGTATCGAACGCATCACCTGATTTTGGAAAGCGGGCAACCGCCAGCATGATGGTAGGTATAATCATAACTACGCCGCTATAAACAAAGGCACTTGGGATTCCATACGCGTCAGAAATACGACCTGCTATATATGGAGAAACGGTGCCCAAAAAACCGGCTCCGTATATTAATGACACAACAGTCGACTGTGCCACTCCTCGAGCGGCGTCCAATGCGGCAGCTACGAAGATGTGGTGTAACGAAAACGACAAGGCACCTCTAACCAACACAATAGGAAACAGTTGTATATTTGTTTTAGCGACACTCATTGCAAACGCGGACAACATCATGAGACCTGTGCCGACCACGAGTACAGGCTTACGGCCCACCTTATCGGACAAATATCCCATTAGCGGTTGAGACACTATCCCGGCAACCTGGGCAGCAGACAAAAACACAGCCACTGCTGTAACCGAATATTTCAGCTCATCTCTCATATACAGGGTAAGGAATGCCCCTACCCCACCCTCACCCATACTACGGATTGCGGTAGCTGCAATAAGCAAAAGAAGCATACGGTTGTGAAGAAGACCAACGAGCGACAAGAAATACTTTCTTACGGATGTCACCTCCGTCTGCAAATCGGCTTTTCTGGAGGGCATCATTATCCAAACCACAAGAGCCACGAGTAGTGCAGGAACGAGCCCTGCCTTGAGCAGATCCCGCCAAATCATGACTGTTAAGAACCCAGCCACAGTAAGTGGGCCTAATACCTCTCCCACATTCGCTGCCATCCCGTGCAGGGACACCGCAAAGCCTCTTCTGTCAGGAAATCTACGAGAAAGTTCACCTATCGCAGGGGGATGGAACATCGACGGACCGATTCCAACCAGAAACATGACCCCCAACATAGTGGTGTAATTCGGCGCCAACCCTGCCAAGAATAGTGAAACACCCATTAAGCAGAGCGATATAGCAAGCATCAATCCAGCGCGGTTACTAAATCTGTCGCCTAGGTAGCCAGAGATCATCGTGGAGGACCACCAAGCCACTGCACTTGCTGTATTGAGAAATCCGAATTGGGACCGGGTCAACTCAAGGTCGATAGATATCTCTGGCATAATAAGGGACGATTGGCCAGAACCATAGACGTGCTTGACAGCGTGGGCAACAACGATGGTACCGGCAACCTTATTGCGACCCTTCGTTAGATCAGGAACGCCCTGGGAATCTTCGGTCAAAGTACAACATCCAATTGTAGCCAGAAATCCATGTGGTATCTATGCATGAAATAACAACGTAGGATCAACAAAATGCTCACACGCTTCAAAAACAAGTAGCCCTGTCGTGAGTGGTTTGAGTGCCATTTTTTTCTTTGTTGTAGCCAATTCTGGACCCGCGACATTATACACTGTAACGTGAGAGACAACACCATTATTTGTCATCATAAGAACCGATCGGACTCATAGAATACCCAAGACAAACGGGCTGTTTCAAGGCATCCGATTACTATGCTATGGTCCGTTCCCACTCTTCGTAGAAATGATTCAAAGGCCCATGACCATGACCCATTGGGAAAGCGTTTCGAATCGCCTCAGTGATATATTTTTTTGCCGCACCCACAGATTCCCTAATCGACATTCCCTTTGCCAACCCAGCGGCGGTCGCTGAAGCAAAAGTGCAGCCTGTCCCATGAGTATTAGTAGTTACAAGACGTGGTGCCGTAAAAGCTCTGAATTCCTTACCGTCGAACAAAATGTCTGTAGCTGGACCATCGATATGACCCCCCTTAACTACTACTACATTCGCCCCCATGTCTACTATCTCTTTGGCGGCATCCCGGGCATCGTCAAGGTCTTTGACCTCGTGTCCAACGATCACCTCGGCTTCATAGCGGTTGGGTGTGACTACCTTCGCGAGTGGAATCAACGTCGAGCGCAAGGTTTCAGTAGCTTCCTCCTGCAATAAACGATCGCCCCCTTTAGCAACCATGACGGGATCGACAACTAATTCCTTTATCTCATATTCCTTCAGCTTATCCGAGACCACCTTTATGATTGCAGCACTCGAAAGCATGCCCGTTTTCACTACATCTGTACCAATGTCAGAAAGTACCGAATCGATCTGAGCTTGGATCAAATCAACAGGCAACTCCAAGACTGCCGTAACTCTCTGAGTGTTCTGTGCCGTTATCGCTGTAAGTACTGACGTCCCATAAACACCCAGCGCCGCAAAAGTCTTGAGATCCGCCTGAATACCTGCTCCTGCTCCTGAGTCAGAACCGGCAATTGTCATTACGCGAGGTATTCGGTTCAATTCCGGTTGCACCCCATCCTAAATGCCATCTCGGTTTTCATCCTTGAGTCTCTTTATGGCAACTTCAAACGTCTTAGTTTGCCCACACAGTCGTCCAACAACGTTCATTTCCCGACGCTTTACCTTAGTTCTCCAGCCCATCCATCAATTTCCTGAAAATCCTTATCCCTGAGTCACATTTAGCCTAATCGCTTCCATCAATAAGCGACACTCGCTCACGAAGCTGGAGATAGTCAAATACAGATTCTCTTTTCAATATTCTTAAGGCGGTAGTAAGAACCAGACAACTCGCCACTGATATACCCAAAGCAAAGCCGAAGCTCGCCAAGAATTTACCTGCCCAAAAAATGTCGGGTAGCCATGGGCTGAAGTCAGATTTGGGGAAGAATAATGCTCCTACGACTAGTCCCGATAAGCTGCTAGCCAGAGCAGCATTTCCTGTGAATCGACTTGAGTAAAATCCCCACAGGACCGGAAATACTGCCGCAGAACACACTAGGTCCGCAATGAGGAACAGGTACAAGACGCTCCATCCACGAGACGCAATAAATATTGCAGGGACAATAAGCATAATTGTAATTAATCGAGACGACTGCATTAGCTTCACCCCGCCTAGGTCAGGTTTGAAGCGTGCAAGATCAGTAGTTATTATGCTTGTTATTCCGTTAAGCAGTGTATCCAGACTGCTCATTACTAAAACCAGCGCCAGGATCAACACCCCCAACACTGCCCACGTCGGCATAACCGCATTCACCAAAGAAAAGAGGGCAACAGAAGGATCTTTCACTACGTCCTGCCCCACGGCCATTATTCCCATCACACCGGCTAGCAGAATAACAGGTATTACAACGGCACCCGCAACACCGAATCCAATCCGTAAAGTACGATCATTTTTGGCTGTATAAACTCGCTGCCAGAATCCTTGATGGAACATATTGGCAGCAAAAACAGCGATGACTAAGGTTAACCCAAATTCTATACCTGGACTATGTGTAAAAGAGAGTAACTGCGGATCTTCTTGCCTCACAGGTGCAAGAGCAGAGCCAAAACCACCCATGGACACCACAGCAGCAATGAAGCTGATCAGCAGCAGCGGCAAAATGAAGCCAAATTGGATAGTATCAGTGAATATCGACGCACGAATACCTCCATAAGCGGTATACGCAACAGTTAATAGTCCGACGATCATTGCTGGTAGCCATAAGGGAGTATCGCTGAGCAGCCGGACAGCTTGCGAAATGCCGGTTAGCTCTGCCGACATGAAAACAAACATGTAGAAGATCATAACAACCAAGCTAAATCCATACATTACTCGCCCGTAACGATGCCATACGTATTCTGTCAAAGAGTGTCCCGCTGGCATCATGAGCCTCATCCGTGGCCCTACACATATAAATACAATAAGTGGTGCTGCCTGACCTATACCGTATCCAACTAAAGCCACTATCCCGGCCCAAGTGCCCGTCTCAGCCGGGCTTAATAGCACCCACGCGCCAATCACAGAAGCAACCAGGGTCGCTGTGGATACTTTGACGCCCGCGCTGTTCCGGGCAACCAAGAAATCTTCTATCCCCTTCATCCTGCGCCTAACACCAAATACCCCCGTTGTGAGGAAAAAGGTTGCAGTAATCACAGTTATGATTATCGCGATTTGGCTATCAATCATCGATTGACTCCTATCCGCTCACGACCGTACGCGAAGGTTGACGATTGGGTGTACAAACATAAAAACCGCCCAACTATCTGGGCGGCCGATCACGAGTCAATGGCTCTGTTACAACTCGTCCCTACGCTGGCATTACCCAGATCAGGTAGAGGGGTCGTCCCATCGTAACGGAACCTCTCAGCCTGCGAAGCTCCCCCCGTCTCTCTGTTCCGAGTCTATCTGAGAGAAAACTTGCTGTCAATCGATTCATATTCGGGAATGATAGCCACCGGACTTCCAGTCGTTTACTATAAAACCATACGCTTCTCACACGATCTCACTGGAGTCCACATGGGCCCACTCCAATTAGACGCCTCCTCTCTTGGTATTAACCTAGACGATGCCCAGGTCGAGATGTTTCGTCTCTATCATCAAGAACTTGCCTTGTGGAACAATCACTTCAACCTTACAGCCGTCATCGAATGGGATAAAGTGCAAACACGACACATCTTAGACTCCCTCACAGCAAGCATCGCAATACCACAGAATGTCCTTGAAGGAGGTACAGCTATTGATGTTGGCAGTGGGGGGGGATTTCCAGGCCTACCATTAAAAATTGCATTTCCAAACCTGCATGTTACTCTACTCGACTCAAGTGCTAAAAAAACCTCCTTCCTACGACACGTCTCACAAACACTGGGACTTAGGAACGTTTTTATTCTCACCGGTAGAGCCGAGGAGCTTGCACATCAATCCAATCTTAGGGAAAGCTTTGACCTCGTCCTATCGAGAGCCGTCACTAGGCTACCGGTGCTCGCAGAATTAACTCTGCCGTTCTGTAATATCGGTGGTTCGGCGATCCTTCACAAGGGCCCCAACGTAGATGATGAAGTCTCCGACGCACGGTTCGCCATTAACTCTTTTGGAGGCACCGTTAAAGAGCTACTCAACACCTACATGAAAGAATCAAATCGGCGTGCTACGCTGGTAGTATTGGAAAAATTGAGGATTACACCACCCCGCTATCCCAGACGATCAGGTATCCCGGCTAAGCGCCCACTCACAGGTCCAATATGACCAATCGACCCTATCAGTCAAGCCAATCGACTCCACTTCACCGTCGAATTTTCACTCTTCGAAGTCTGATAGCACTCACACTTTCTGTAACGTTTATCATATTCCTCGCTACAAGCTTCGATCTCGACTGGACTCATACCTGGAACAACGTCCAGGCTATGGACTTCAGTCAATACGCCGCAGCTCTTGTTCTATACTATTTAAGCTTCTGGTTCAGAGGAATACGATGGCGGGTTCTCGCTGTAAACGCAGGCTTACTCAACTCTCCGGGAACGTCTCTTCCCGGAATTCCAAAATTCTCCCAACTGATCCTGGTGGGTTGGTTCGTAAACTCCGTGGCATGGCTTCGACTAGGTGATGCTTACCGAGCCTACGCACTATCAGAAGAATCCTCTAATAAATTTGCCTTCACACTAGGAACCGTTGTCGCTGAGCGCGCAGTGGACATGGTCACTATCCTTGGTTTAATAATTGTCGGTATCGGTGCCTATTCTTTGACACAGGATTTGGACGGACTACTGTATATCATCTTCGCTACTAGTTTGATGTCCATCACTATTGGCTTACTGCTGTTGGTGATGCGAGGATACGGTAGGCGTATAGCGCAGCTGATACCTGGGCCTGTACAGAACGCCTACAACCGATTCCACCAAGGTACCATCGGGTCACTTCGGCAAATCCCCACCGTTTTTGCGCTCGGTTTGATAGGCTGGCTTCTTGAAGTAGGACGATTATTCTTCGTCGTTCAGGCTTTGGGCTCCGATGTCGGACTCCCTCTTATTCTAATAACTGCTTTGGGCCATGCTATCCTGAGCACAGTCCCAACACCGGGAGGAGTCGGAGCTGTCGAGCCCGGTATAACAGGCCTTCTGATGATCGAACTTGCTAGGGAGGACGCTACATCCGTAGCGATAGTCGATCGTTCAGTGACCTATTTAAGCGTGTTATTACTTGGAGGACTGGCATTCCTAGCACTTCAAGCCTCTCAGTCACGACGTCGGAGATCCTAGACAAACGCTCCTCTCCAAAGAGAAAAATACTGAGATCGGCTACATCCCGATCAGAATTGACGTGACGTGCCCCTAATGCCTAATAAGACGGCGCAGGGACTCAAAATCAAATGTGTTTCGTATATCCGTGTCGTTGTTCGTGTTGAGCTTTTCGATTTAACGTGTCAGTAAAAAAACCGCAACCACAGCTAGTGCCATCCCTATCAAACGTGTGACCTTTACAGCCTCACCAAGAAAAAGGATGCTTAGTACGCTTGCAACTGCAAAACTCATAGCAAATATTGGAACCACCGCCGATGCCGGGCCTCTACTGAGAGCCAAGTAGTAACTGAAAATGCTCAAACTTAGTGTCACTCCTGCCAAAACCACTGTTAGTGTGGGCCACCCAAGGCCTAGATACGCTGTGATACTGTGTCCACGAAAAACTACTAAACTAAACCCAGTTGCAACAAGGATAAAGTTTGTAATCACCAATGCGACTTCGGGCGGGAAATGGCGCAATGCCACTTTCAGAAACACAGCCGTCACCCCATAACTGGCCATGGCTAAAATGGCCCA
The DNA here is from genome assembly GCA_030754315.1 of SAR202 cluster bacterium. Lineage (GTDB taxonomy): Bacteria > Chloroflexota > Dehalococcoidia > Lucifugimonadales > JASMAO01 > JASMAO01. Next base: position 1,501 of record JASMAO010000206.1, on the reverse strand, counting down.
CATGGTGTAACTCATTACTTCCTCCTCGAAAACGTATCCCGAACAAGCCTTGAGGTCTTGTACAACACCAGCTTTCTTCTATGCAATTACACTTCTGAACCTGATTTACCAATCACGCGATGCAAGGCGGTGTATCTTCTCGAACTATCTAATGCGCTTCAAGTCTGGGAGGGGATCACCTAGAAGCGGGAGCGCGTAATCGGCAAATGCATCGGTCGGCATGGAGGTCACACGATCCAAGAATGATGCCGGCATTTCTCTAACACGCCCGGCTACGCTCTGCAAAGGCTCTAGCCTAAATTCCACTCTATACGGCATCTGGGAAATCCTGACCAGGTTGACTATCTTGTCTGTTTCCCCTTTGAGGGCAAACCGGACCGCTGCGCGTCCAACTGCCTCCGCCTCATTGGCATCGACTTCGGACACAGATGTCATAAAAGAACGCTGTATCGTTCCAGGCACTTCATAACGCACGCGCTGGCCAATTCTGAGACTCAGTTCTCTGGCAAAGTACCTTGACGGTCCTTCATAGTACTCATGACCAAAATCGTCTACATACCACGGCTCTTGCTGACCACCGATTACACCACCAATCCCGCGAGAATTTTCAGCGATCACCGCGACTGCGAATCCGAATCGGGTACGAGCTTGATCCATGCGATCCATGAATTGTTGCTCATCTATCGGCACTTCCGGTACCCCCAGAACATGTGGAGGGTCGCTCTCCTCACGTTTTCCTAGCACAGACGCTGCAGCCAGCCACCCGGAGTCACGACCCATCACTTCTATTATCGTTCCGGCCACCGATGTCTTCATAGCTTCTGCATCCAGACCAGAACCCATAGTGGCAAGCGCTATAAACCGCGCTGCACTTCCGAAACCCGGACAATGATCCGTCAAAACCAGGTCGTTGTCGATTGTCTTTGGGACGTTAACAACTGCTATCTCATAACCCATTGCATTAATTTCAGTGTTGATACGATGTCCGTTCTCGGCAGAGTCATTGCCACCAATAATGTGACAGAACCGAATGTTATGCCTCTTTAGCACTTCGATAAGCGAAGACCCGTCTTCATCGTTAAGACTGCGGCGCGAGGAGCCAAGGGAAGCAGACGGCATACTAGCTATACCCACCCAACGATCTGGGGAAATCTCGCCGAGATCCACAATATTGTCTTGAAGGAGGCCTTCAATACCATTAATCGCGCCTAACACCTTCACTCCGCTTTGCTTGGAAGCCTCATCAAAAACACCGTAAAGGCTTCTGTTTATGACGGGAGTAGGTCCTCCTGATTGTATGACAAGAAAATTACCGGATTGAGCCATGACACCTCGAATTCAAAGACTAGTAAACTATCACCGCAGCAGCTGCGGCTGCACCCATTCCTGCCAGAGCAGCGAAAGTCATCACCGTAGCTTCAGGAGTATCGACAGCGAGATAAAGCAACGGGAAATCGACCATTATAAGGACAAGAACAAGTTGCCTGAACTTGTTACGCAT
>JASMAO010000205.1 GCA_030754315.1 SAR202 cluster bacterium | reverse complement strand
TCTGTCAGCTCCAATATGACCCAACCCAAGATGATATTTTCTCCATGCGTGATGCTTGCGAAAAAAGTTGCTGCCATCAATATCCTGAAGTCATGTAACTTTAAAGCAGGAGCTTGACCCATCACGTTGAACAAATTATTAAGCCGATAGTACTCATTGAAAACGACAAAAGGATCACAAAAGCTATCGTTTCATCCGCACTGAGTTTTGTACTGTGACTATCCATCTAAGCATGGCCGAAAAATTTTCAATGAAGAGGCTACTAGTTTTTGATGAGGCTGCGGTCGATCTCGACGCCGAGCCCTGGTCCCTTGGGAACGTTGATGAAGCCTTCACTTTCCACTACAGGAGGGTTTTCCATTACGGAAAACCCGTGCAAATAATCACCTATTGGAGGATCGTGCAAAACTTCGAGAAATGGTGCATGCTGCCAAGAGGCAACTAAGTGTAGATGCGCTATGACTCCAAGGTTGCCTCCGCCATTGTGAGGCACGATCTGCTTTCCGTAAAACTCGGCCAGCGTTCCAATCTTGCGCATTGCTGTTGCGCCATGCAGAACCAGGACCTCAGGCTGCAAAATATCGTAAACATTCTCCTTACAGGCTCTAAGAAAATCGTGCAGTCCAGGGAGCCCTTCCCCTCCTGCAATGGGCATATGGACGGAGCCATTGAGTTGGGACAATTTATCGAATTCGAAACCAGGAAGAGGTTCTTCTAGCCAATAAACATCCAGATCTTGCAGAGCCAGGCTCGTGGTTACTGCTCTGCGATAGTCCCATCGCACTCCAGGCTGCCAGGTTCCGTTGGATTCAGCTTGATTCGCATCGACCATAATGGTCATTTTATCGCCAACTGCATCTCGAACCATACGAACTGTACGGATGTCTTCATTCAACGTTCCGTGGTGAATTCGTATCTTGATAGCTTTCCATCCCTCCTCCATCAGACGGATAGCCATTTCTGCTCGTTCCTCAGGAGTGGACAGGAGGATCATGCTGGCATATGGAATCACCCTATCTTTATTGCCGCCCCATAATTTATATAGCGGTTGTCCCGTTGCTTTACCTATGAGGTCCCAGAGGGCGATGTCAACACCCGCTGTTCCGTGGTAGGCCGCGCCCCAAGCATAATAACGCAGTACGTGGGCGTGCCTTTCGATATCGAAAGGGTCCTCTCCCAACAGATACTCTTTTACGTCGGGAATGAGTTTGGCATCAACACTGGGACCTATGCCTGTCAGCCCTTGGTCAGTGTGGACTTCAACAAATGACTCGGCCCCGAAGTCATGTGGTCGACTTCTTCCCGGATCCCACGCTGGCTCCATTTCTCCAATTGTTTGGTATTTCTTGAAAGGAACCCGCCTGACATCTGTAATTTGCAATCGTGGTTTCTGAGACAATTCAAATCCTTTGAGTAATTACTCTGAATGCAACGTCAAACATTAAATTTATCACTAACGGAGTACTGCAAGTAAATCATCTACAAAACATTTAACCTGGTAGCCGTCCGAAACACATGGTTTCATACTAAAACCATGGACCCGTAAAACTATCTATATTGAGGTGCAATTCTCTACCAACTGCAGGTACGGTTCAGAGCTGAAGTTAACCAAACTGCCACTGAAACCATGGAGTTGCCCTAACGCTTGTAACGCATCTTTGACTTGATAGTGAACGAGGCAATTATCGGCACGTATATATGGCATATTTAAGTCTGTTTGTATTATGGCATCCTTCTCATGCGTCGGCGTAAGGAGTCACCGGGGTTCGAAGATCAGTTTATCTTTATCCCGACTGCCCAGATGTAACCGTCTGGGTCCTGGACCATGGTTTCTCGCCAGCCGTGGGGTTTGTCGGTGGCCGGTGCTATGAGAACCGCACCGTTATGCCGAGCCAAAGTCTCCACTTTGTCCGGGTCTAGTCCCAAGAGGCGCAGTTCCACTCCGAGTCCTCTTCGCTTTCCTGCTTCTAAGGGTGCTACCCAAGGATGGGTTTCGTACGTGTGATCCGCATGGAGCATGAACTCTAAGCCCGCGACATTCAGAGCTGCAAAGTCCTCATCTTGGTAGTGCTCCGTACCGCCCAGCACGGCCTCATAGAACTCGACACCCGCAGCTACGTTCCTAACCAGGAGATTGATCGTGAATGTCGGAAGAGAGTGGCCGTAATCGGTGGCGGACATCCATGGATTGTCAGTACGTTTCTTCATATGCGGGTTCCTTTCGGTCGCTCCTAATTTCTTTTCAGATTCCTGATCGCTACAGTGGTTACCTAATTGATCGTGCCGTCCCTATTTCAGAAGAATTCCTGGATGGCTGCCCTGTTCTTTTTGAAGATCTCAACATCAGTTTTCCACACAGATGGGTTAGGCATGAACTCTGCTCAGTTAGGTGTGGCGGCCAAATGAAACTCGTGACGATTGATTCCAATGCCAGCGGATCAGATTCGTATCCGGGTGGCGAACGTCGGCCATACTCCTTCTGGATGATCCGTCAAATCATCGTAGAATCTGGTAATTGGATGCCCATTCTTACCTGACCATACTCTTCAGCCGCGACATCCCAGGATAACGAACTGTGATGTGAGGCTGCATGGGCATCTCTGTGAAAGCGTTGCAACGGGCTGGAATCGAAGAGGGCATATCCCCCACCTGCTTCGAAGAGCCGGTTCACGGCTCGTATGCATAACTTGACTACATAGGCTTGATCGCGGCGGTACCGAGCGCGGTCGTCTATGGCGGGCATTTCGCCTCGGTGTCCCAGTTCGAATAGCTCCCTGCAGTCCTTTAGCATCATCAGTTGAGCCGCTCGGACCTCGGCTTCAGACTCGGCAAGTCGCACGTGAATAGTGGTGAACTCTCCCACCTTTTGGCCCGATCTTGCGAACACCCGTTGTCTCGTGTAGTTCTCGAACTCTTCAATGGTGCCTTGAGCCATGCCTATGATCGGCGAAGCTAGGGTGTACGGCAAGATAGATCCCATCGGAACACGATAATTTGCCGTGTCATGAACGCTGCGGCCTGGAGACCGCGCGTCCTGTATATCCGTTTCGAGTACCGCCCGATACTCGGGAATAAAAGCATCTTCGACAACGATATCCTTGCTGCCAGTGCCGCGAAGCCCCGAAACGTACCAGGTATCCTCGATGATATAGTCTGATTTCGGAATCAGTAAGTATAGTAGACCTTCCGGGCCGATTCCCCCGAGCATCACCCAGCTAGCTTCATCGCAGCCGCTGGCGAACCTCCAATGCCCACTCAGTTTGTATCCACCTACGGTTGCAGTTAACTTCGAGTTCGAAGTATTGAAAGAGGAGGATGACAGCACGTTTGCCGAGTTGGCCCAATATTCTCGTTGGGCCTGCTCAGGAAACGCTCCTACCAGCCAGTTATGACTTGCCCAAACAGAGTAGGTCCAGGCCGTAGAACCGCAGCCACGCCCAAATTCCGTCGCTATTTGGAAGACAACGTCGAGGTCGAGACCCATTCCACCGAAACGCCTAGGTTGTGCGGCCCTTAAAAGTCCCGTGGCGTGAAGGTCGTCTATAGTCTCCTTCGGAATCCGTCGCAGTTCCTCAGTTCGGGTGGCACGCTCGCGCAACGCAGGAATGAGTTGTGCCGCTCTTCGTGCCAACTCCTCTGGCTTTGTCATTGTGTAGCCTGCGCCCTCATCATAAATCTTGTTACGTGTCCTTAATCAGGATTAATCCTAATGAGGTGTCTTCATAGGAGAGCACCTCACGTTCGAATCTTCCCTATTGTAAAGGCTAGCCCCTCAATTGATGTATGGGAGAAAAATCATATCGCATCAACTTTTCCAATCGGTGAATTGGCTCCTAGAATGGATTTCGGATTCTCAGTCATGAGTCATTTTTATTCGCACCTCAGAATGAGTCCATGGATTTTGCGCAGCTAAACTCTCCCTTCATTTTGTGGATTAAGAAGACTTTAATGATCAGTGATGATGAAATATCATCTATGTATCTTAATGATCTGAAACCACCCGCATCAATGCCAATATAAGTCAGGCACTGGTTTTGCCAACAACGTTCTGTGGAACAGATCTATTTTGAATATGATTCAACCATGCTAGAGAGTGCTTGCAACAGCGCCAAAGTAATCGTAAAACTAAAGCTGAGGCACCTTTATAAGGAGATGACGTGATGACTTCAAAAGAAGTGAAATCCCTCTACCGAAGCCCAGTCCGGATGCCCAATGGACTACAGTGGTATGGCGATGAGTTATACGTTATGGACCAACTTACAGACGATGTTTTTGTTCTGAATGAAAAAGGTTCAGTTAAAAGAGTTATATGGACGGAAACAGTTAACGGTTCTGGCATAACCATAAGTGACGGGTACATCTGGACAGCTTGTAATTCTAACTCTGGTGCTACTGCCAGACCTAAGAGACCTTATGATGACCATGTGGCAAATGTGCGGAAAGTAGACATTGCTACTGGAGAAACCGTGGATTTTTTCCCTACACCCGACGGCGGTGGTATTCACGGGATTGAATGGGATGATGGCAACTTATGGATAACAGCATTCAGCCCAAAAGCAATAATGCTGATAGACGGTTCAACTTATGAAGTACTTCAAAAATTCCCTTGTGAATTAAATGTACTTCATGGGTTAGCAAAGGATGGAGATGGTATCTGGTGCGCTGATCGAGCAGATAAAATAATAGTCAAGTACGAAAAGGCAACCGGCAAGGAAATGGAGCGCATCGAACTGCCGGGGGACGGGCCAGACCCGCATGGGCTTAGCATAAAAGATGGGACACTCTGGTACTCGGACGCTGATTTTCCTGTCGCCGAGGGCATGCGAGGGTATCCAGAAATAGGCTATATTGTCTAACCAGCTGGGATAGGCAATAGCGATAGTGGATTCTTCCATTCTTTTGCTAGGAATCCAGAATTCTTAGTCCGTAATGGGCTCGTGCGCCTTGAGAAAACGGCGCGCGTGATTTACGACTTCATCGATGTGCTCTTGAGAATCCTTCCATGGGAAAATCGTTGTCTCAGCATGCGGGGCAAGGTCCGCGACCTCCATGGCGATCTCATATGGGTGTGCTGGGACGTTGTCGGGCGCTATCAGAAGGGGCGTTTGAAGCGACCGTACAAAGTCGCGCGACACTGTGAAAACGAAATTCCCACGTGTGGAATACATGCTTGTGAGGAAGTCATGGACCTTATCAATAGTGATGTCAGAGAGTTTTTCACATAGCGGCGGGCCCCAGCGCTCTGTGTTGTTCTGGTAAAAAAGGTCAGGGTACTCAGGACTAAAACCGCTGGGCTGCATCATCGCAGCGGCGACGACTCGATCTGGAGCCAGCCTGATTAAGTTGTGGATCATCGGCCCCCCGATGCAGAAACCCATGACCAAGAATTCTCGGATGCCAAGGTGATCCATTAGCCCAAGCTGATCGTCAGAGTAGGCATCCCAGGGGCGATCAATCTCCAGCGGGCCAATGGACTGGCCTGTGTCTGCATTGCGCAAGTCAGCAGATACACAGCGGAAGTCATCCTTGTATCGTTCCATGGGATTGAATGGAACGGCAGTCTGCAGAGACGAGATTGAGGAATTGAGTCCACCGCCGGGAATGATCAATAGAGGAAAGCCTGAACCGATCTCTTCGTAGTAGATATGGACGGGTCCTCTTTCGTAAAACGGCATAGCGACTATCCTCCATCAGTGATTTGCAAGGTGCATTCAGCTATCTTCGTCCTAATTACGTTGGGACTTTGCTCCTGTTTCGGACGTAGACTGGCTTTGAGACCCTATTTCTCCGCCTCTTCCTAGTGGTGCCGAAGGGGAGACTCGAACTCCCACGGGTTTTATCCCAACGGTTTTTGAGACCGCCGCGTCTACCATTCCGCCACTTCGGCACGAGGAAAATATTAATTATAGGTTGTTATTGTAAAACTCTCTCAAGAGAGGGCTTTACATATCGATTTTCTTCTCGCCGGATAGATATGCATTTGGCTCTTTTTGAAATGCTTTGTTACATCCCGGGCCGCAAAAGTAGTAAGTTTCACTATCATGTTTCCATGCTCCGCCCATTGGATCATTTGTGTCCACATCCATATGACACACGGGATCCCTAGCTGAATCCATCTGTTTTCTGCCGAACAACGGAATTTTCATAATTTAGCTACTCTTAACTTCTGGGCTGATTCAAAGTGACAGTGTTCATTAGTTCTTTAGAGGAACGCTACTCAACCTCAGTGAGTTTAACACCACGCTTACGGAACTGAGTGCCATTGCTCCCGCAGCTGCTATAGGGTTCAGGAACCCGTGATCACCTAGTAGAGGGGTAAGAACTGTTGGAACATCACTCTGAAAAAATGGATACATCACGCCGGCAGCTAAAGGCACGAGGAAAATATTATAGCCAAAGGCCCATATCAAGTTCTGCCTGATTGTGTGAATTGAAGCCCTACTAAGTGACACGGCATCTGCTATTAAGGTGAGATCATTTCGAACAAGTGTTACATCGGACGCTTCTATCGCGGCATCTGTTCCTCCTCCTATGGCTATGCCAACATCTGCCTGGGCCAACGCCGGTGAGTCATTGATGCCATCTCCTACCATAGCCACTATTTGACCCTCTGCTTGAAACTTTCGTATCCGATTCGCTTTCTCACTGGGCAATATTTCTGATTCCACTCGAGTTATGCCCAGTTGTTCAGCGACTGATTCCACCACCTGCCTTCGATCACCGCTAAGAAGAACAACGTTGATGCCCATCTCCTGGAGTGCAGACACAGTTGGAAGGGACTCCTCGCGAGGCTCGTCAGAAAACTTGATTTTCCCGTTGATTTTTCCATCTACCGTCACGAGGGCTTCACCTAAAGTTGATTCGCTTGAAGCTGGCCGAAGACCTCTAGATCTCATGAACGCTACACTGCCAACCGCAACCGATTTACCTTCTACAACTGCTACTGCGCCCATACCCGGTGTTGCTTCAAATTCCGTCACCTTTATTAGGGAGACATTTTCCTCCTCACATTTTCTTAAAACTGCTGCTGCCAATGGGTGCTCTGACCTGGCTTCTACGGAACCAGCTAGTCTCAACAATTCTTTTGATGACAGGTTTCCGCCAGGGACTATATCTGTGACTGAAGGCATTCCCATTGTTAATGTTCCCGTCTTATCAAATACCATCGTGCCAATTTTCTGCATTTGCTCCAGTGACTCGGCATTCCGAAACAGTACCCCCATGGACGCTCCTCTTCCGGTACCGACCATGACAGCCGTTGGAGTAGCCAAACCCATTGCACATGGACATGCTATGACCAACACTGCGACCGACGTCTTTATGGCAGACAGATAAGACGGAGATGGACCAATCAGCAGCCATGTAATGAATGTGAGGATAGCTACTGTCAAAATGATGGGGACAAAATAAGAAGAAACTGTATCAGCAAGCCTTTGTACCGGCGCTTTGGATCCCTGTGCCTCTTCTACCAGTTGCACGATTCTGGCGTGAGCGGTATCTCTCCCTACTCTTGAAGCTGTGTATATCAGGCTACCAGAGCCGTTGATTGTTGCCCCGAAGACTTGGTCCCCCGGTTTCTTTTGTACCGGTAGGCTTTCCCCCGTAAGCATGGATTCGTCTACTGATCCGGAGCCTTCACTGACAATCCCATCAACCGGGAAGCGCTCTCCAGGTCGGACGATCACCACGTCACCAACAATCACTTCCTCAACGGACACAGTGACCTCCCCTTTCCTGATGAGCCTGGCTTTGTCCGGGTTCATTTCAATGAGTGATTTAATAGAACCTGCTGCACGCCTACGGGCCTTTGATTCGAGCAATCTACCTAGTAGAACGAGACCAATGATCGCGCAAGAGGCATCGAAATATGTGTGTCCTTCTCCGATATTTATTCCAGCCAGACTTAAAATTGTCACGGCTAAGCTGTATCCATATGCCGCGGACGTACCAACTGCCACCAAAGTGTTCATATTGCTGGTTCGGTGCTTCAGGGCTCCCCATGCACTCAAATAGAATTCTCTGGCTGCCCATATTTGGACAGGTGTTGCCAATACAAGCAGCACCAGTTTGGATTCGAATGGAAATAGATTGCTAATTTCAGGTATTAGCATGATTGCCATGATGAGAATAGCTCCCGCTAAACTCACGGACATTCGGCGAATGAGATCTTTGGTTTCCCTCTCAGTCGAGCCGTAATCATATTCACCTTCGTCAACACGTGTCGCTTGATACCCGCTTTCGCCCACGGAGGCTCTCATATCTGATACTGAGGTTATTCCCGAAATGTAACTCACGCCTGCTCTTTCTGTCGCAAGATTGACGGAGGCTTTAGTTACTCCATTAACTGACAAAAGAGCAGACTCCACATGCGAAACACACGCAGCGCAGGTCATTCCTTCTATGGCGAGGGTAATGTTTTCTATTCTCAGTCCGTATCCGGAATCTTCTAATGCATTGGAAAGAGTTGGAATAGAAGGGATTGTATTGTGAGAACGGATCGTGGCCTTTTCAGTTGCAAGGTTGACAACGGCATGCGAAACGCCTGGAATACCTTCAAGAGCGTTGCCCACGTGAGTGACACATGCAGCACAGGTCATTCCAGTAATAGGGACCGTTATTATTAAGTCGGCAGTAGTCTTGGCTACGGACATTCCTGTCTTGCCCCAGCGAGCTTATTATGAGGGTCTATGTATCTATATACGACAATTATATTTCATTAAAGCAAAGGGACTGATTTCGATCTGAAATCAGTCCCCGAAACTTGCTGTGAATTGTTTTGGAATATTCTTACATTGTTCGGACAACTCCTACGACACGTCCTTTGACGGACACGTTTGTCGCAGCCACTGTGATTGGCCTCATCTGGGAATTGGCCGGTACCAATCGAACATGATCTCCTTCTAGATAGAAATGCTTAAGCGTGGCTTCTTCGCGGTCCTCTAGCCATGCCGCTACCATATCCCCATTTTGTGGCTGTGTAATCGGTTCAAGTAAAACGAGGTCCCCGTCTCCGACAAGGGCGTCTATCATAGATTCGCCCTTTACCTTTAAAGCAAAGACATTATCTCGTCCCTTCGTGAGGAAAGGTGGTAAATCCACTTTGTCAAAATCTGCGTCATTCCAAGGTCCGGTATTTGCAACAGGGAGTGGTTCTCCCGCCGCGATATTGCCAAGCACTGGGATGGATATTAGATTACGAAGCGAGTCGCCTGCCACTGAGGCGGCTTCTCCCAACAGTTCAATCCCCCTGGACACCTCCCTTTTTCGCTGAAGGAAACCCTCTCGCTGCAAAATCTGTAGATTGTAATCTACTACGGATGTTGAACTTATTTCGCATCCCGTTTGTATGTCTCTGACGGTAGGTGGGTAACTATTTTCACTCATAAATGTTTGGATATACCCGAGAATTGCCTGTTGTCTTTTTGAAAGCGGCCGTTTCATGGCTCCTCCTGGTGACATGATAAATGGTTTTGATAATATTCAGTACTAATGTTCGGAACAAATTATCAGAACAATTGTGCGATGTCAACGAGCAGTCGGCAGAACAAGACTCAAATCGCAGGAACAGAATGTTGGCGATATCCCGTTGACCCCCTAAAATGTCCGATGCTATGATATTAATTGTGAAACTTATCACCAAATGTGATGCTTTATGGTTTTTGTGAACATTATCAACAGAAGGGATAGGTGACTTCACAATCCGTAGAACGGTTGGCCGAAGTGAGGGTAGATCATATGCTCCTAAAGAAGCTGGTGTTATTTGTGGTTCTTATCGGCATCGTCACACCGGTAGTGGCATGCGGGGAGAATGTACCTCCAAAGGGAAATCACGACGCAGTGAAACCTGCACCTGTACCTGCTTCACAGCAACCGGTGACAGCCCCTCCGGTTGCGGCACCTACAACGGGTCCAATCGTGGCCACTAAGTCAGGATCATCCGGAGCGTTAGCTGACAGAGTTGTTTCAGTCGGCCTGCAGGACGAATCCGCCAATTACGTTTTTGACCCTGGGCAGCTCACCTTTGCTAAAGGTGAAACAGTTACTATCGAGTTGACCTCCCAAAACGAATTTCATTCCTTCACTGTAGACTCTCTTGGTCTTGATGTAGAAGTGGAAGCAGGTGAGTCTACCTCAGTAACTTATACCTTTGACACAGCGGGTACCTATGATCTCATATGTATTCCTCACGAATCTTTGGGTATGGTTGGCACAATTACCGTTCAATGATGTAGTCTGCTATTTTTCGGCAGTTAACTATTTGTGAGACGGGGTGTCTTAGTGAAGTCAGCATCGCTTTCATGGATCCTTGTACTTGGCCATAGACTCGGCTAAGGCCGAGAAATTACGGAAAGATAGAGTGAAACTGTGATGAAAGTCAGGGCTTGTTTTTCATTCTCTCTTGTCTTAATGATCACTGTAATGCACTTTGGGTGTAATGATTCGTCTACACCTATTGAATCCTCACCTGTCCCACTGGCGGAATCAGGTAGTTCAACTCCTGAAGCTGCCCAAAGCCTAGGAGTGGTATCGCCTGAAGATTCTTCCTCTCTTATATCGCCGAATATGGGACAGACCCTTGAAATTAGGAGTCCGACCACTGCCCGCTACAGCATCGGAGAGAGGGTGGCCAGGCTCGATACTCCCATTACAGCCGTTGGTGAGACTTCAAACGTGCAGGGTAGAATCACTTTCGACTCCGAGGGTGCTATCTCACCGGGGTCCAACATTAAGGTAGATGCCACTACGTTGAGAAGCGACGAAAACAAGCGGGATAACTGGGTTCGCCGAAACGGTGGTTTAGGCCAAGAGGTATCGATAGAGCTGAAGAGTGTACAAGGTTTGCCGTGGCCGCTCCCTGAATCGGGATCGTTCGATTTTCGCCTTATTGGAGAAATGACAATATCTGGAATTACAAAATCAACTATATGGAAGACTTCCGCGGATTTCTCAACCAGTTCTGTGATCGGCGTAGCTAAGACCAGTGTGACGTGGGATGAATTTGATCTATCAAAGCCCCGCCTCCCATTCATAATTTCAATGGACGACGTTATTGATTTGTCCATTAGCTTTGAGACGACACGCTAGGGCACGACATTATTTCATAAGGCCACATTTTATAGGGGTCTTATTATTTTGTTGTACAACATGTAGGGTTCTCGTTGACGACTATTTGTCCCAGTCATATACTTGTACGGAAATCCTAGGAGTTATTTCCCATGCAAGTATCTTGCCTTCAGCAAAACTTGAGAAGAGGCCTTGCAATTGTCGGCAGAGCTGTGGCCACCCGGAGCAATCTCCCGGTATTGCAGAACGTGAAGATAGCTACAGAGGACAGTATGTTAGTCCTCACGGCTACGAACCTCGATATAGCTATAACAACACGGATAGGCGCACAGGTTGAGGAAGAAGGTGAGATAACTATTCCGGCCCGCCTTCTCACGGACTTTGTCAACTCCTTACCCGATGAACGCATTGACATAAAAACTTCCGTCGAGCCACTCAGTATAGGCCTGAAATGTCAAAGGTTTGAGGCAAACATCAATGGTACTGATGCAGAAGAATTTCCCCCGATACCTACTGTAGACGAAGGAGCGACCATTAAGGTTGACCCACAGGTTCTACGCGAAACCATAGCGTATGTAGCCTTTGCAGCGGCAACGGAAGACTCGAGGCCAGTTCTCACAGGTATCAAAGTGGAAGTCAATGGAGAAGACTTTACCTTTGCAGCCGCGGATGGATTCAGACTTGCGGTATATGATGGCAAGCTCACTGAACCGCTACCTGAACCTACAGAATTTATAATTCCTGCTAAAACGATGCAAGAAGTTGGAAGATTAATAGGCGGAGATGACTCCGAAGTGGAGTTCACTGTCACCTCTGCGGGAACGCATGCCCTGTTTAATATAGGTACGGTGGAGATTGTTTCCCAGCTAATGCCAGGGTCTTTTCCCAATTTCAGGTCGCTTATTCCGTCGGAACATAGGAACAGGGTCATAGTTCAACAATCCGATTTTATGAGGGCCGTTAGGTCTGCTTCTATCTTTGCAAGGGATGGCAGTGGAATTGTCCGAGTTCAGATCATGGGAGATGAAGAAGGCAGTGGAATATCAATTTCTTCCAGAGCGGAGGAGTTAGGTGATAATCAAGGCGAGATTGATGGTGAAGTGGAAGGTGAGGTAGACGACCAATCCCGGATCGCATTTAACAATAAGTATCTTTCTGAAGTTCTCGATGTGCTGGGTGATGGAGAGATCGCATTTGAAATCACCAGTGCGTCCAGTCCAGGAGTAGTTCGGTCGGTTAGCAAAGAAGGTTACACTCACGTAGTCATGCCTATGTTTGTTCAATGGTGATAAACCGAGGGACGTTATAGGAATCCCGTTTGAGCTTAGCGTCGCCCTATAGGATCTCGTCGAATGCTGAGGAGTTATAGGTGGTGAGATGGGCAGAGGTGGGCACCGTTATCCTATAGAACACGCTGAAGGGCGTGAACTTGATTTTGCGAGCCTGCTCTGGGAGGCCCTCCTTTCCGATAGGTCACCGCAGGGTGTCCGCTTTCGGTCCGAACTCGATGGGATCTTCCTTCGCTGGCGTCGCCTCGTAGACGTTCTCAACAGCTATCGTGCCTCTTCCTGGAATGGACCTTCTTCAGATCTTCAGCATCTGGTTGACTCACTTAAAAGTCTGACAGTCCCAACCCGGGTCGTGTATCCGCGTCCTCATTCGACACCTGAGATAGAGGCTGAGATTGCTGAACGCTCAGGCATCGCTGCAGCGGCCATCAAGGAAGTTTGCGGGGAATTGATAACCGACGGCCGGTACTTCAAAGATGAGTCAAAGCCGATCTTAAGTGAGGCCACACGTAGCTTTACATTGTGGCAAAATCAACCTTTCTGGGATGCAAACCCAGGCAGGAGACATCGATACAGCAATCACCCGTACATAACGCGATATATATGTGATGTTGAAGAGTTCTGTTCCCTGTGGGGGTTGAAAGCGTGGTGGGCTGTGCCGTCGATTATAGACAGTCACTTTAAGAGAGAATCCATGGGTGAAATGCCTCCCCTCTCTATGTATTTGCGAGGCTTACCCCGTGTCATTGATGAGCATTCGATTGTGGTCGAGTTACCGGAACTCGATGAGCGGGGCTCTTCCTGCTTTACCACTTACTGGCGGGATGATTCGCATATTTCACCCGCTGAAATTCAGATCCAGTGTGAGAAAAAGATCGGAAGAGCCTATTCGAAACGTGCGTCGCGTGAATTGTCTAGACAGGTAACACCTCAGCTTGAATCAGCTAAAAATTCTATGATGGAATGTGGGTGGACAACAGCACCGAATTCCAGCTTAAGTGAACGCTACAGGACGCATGCCGGCTGGGTCGCAAATCTGATACTGAACCCTGAGATGAAGTACGAAGAGATATGGCCTGAAAGTTCGGATGATAAGAGACGAGCACATCAGAGATCCTGTGCCAACTTTGCGCGACTGGCTAAGCTTAACCTTCCTTCCCGTAATGTAAAACGGTCTAGAAACTTACACCACTGGTAAGCAGTCTATTTAACGTCATTCCCTGCAGTTTTGGGCGGGCATTGATGTTGTCATGTCAAAAGATATTCTTATCCACTTTTCATCGCCTCTATCGACATTATATTCGCGTGACATGATCTCACACGAACTGAATAAAAGTCGGTTGATCTGACTATCCAGATTGACCAAAAATCCTTGTTGAGAGGCGCGATAGTATCGATGAGATAGAGTGGTATCAGTAGCTATAAAAAGGCCCTCTGCCAGTCAGCAGAAGACCCTTTAGATCTGGTGGAGACGGGGGAGGGCCCGTCCACACTTCGCACACAGACTGAGAATCGCTTCGGCTGCCTAAATGGGTATGTGTTACTTAGTCGCCCACCGTAACCACCCTATATAGCACCGCACCCCCGCCCATGGTTCGCCAGCACCGTCTGGGTGGCTGATACCCCGACCCCTGAGACCAAAGTGGTGCCTAGGTAGAAGTCGAGCCTTCACCTACACCTACGACCACATCTGACCTGCCCCCCATCTTTGTACCACTCTTTATGTTAGTCCTACAAGGGCAGGGACCATGTCGGCAGCCAGAACGACCTGCGGTGCCGGCGGTCTGTAGCCCAGCGAGCTATGTGGCCTGATGCGGTTGTAAGTTTGTCTG
>JASMAO010000204.1 GCA_030754315.1 SAR202 cluster bacterium | reverse complement strand
CGTTAGTTATCTGGTTTCTCAGGAATTTAATTGCCACATCGGCAGCTGCTCTGGGATTGGTGGCGTAGACTGCCGAATGCATTTTCACTCCTGCTGGAATGCCGAGGGCAGGTATTTTGTCATCGATTGCCTTGTGTATGTCTCGAGCCGTGCCATCACCTCCTGCAAACAGAATCAAATCCACTCCTAGGTCTGCGATTATGGAGGCTGCTTTTATCGTGTCTTCTGCCGATGTTGCTCTAGATGCAGCGATGCCTGTTACTTCTGAACTGAGTCCCGAGTTGACTACCTCTTGGTGGCCCATAATGCCTGGCGCAGCAATGATCTGGAGGTTGAAGTCCAGCTTTGATGCAATGTGTTTCAATGTGGAGGTGGCACGAGCAGGAGCTTCGGGAACTGCTCGGAGTCGCAATGCTTGTTTGACTACGTCGTAACCATCTGATCCTTTGAGACCTATACGACCTCCGATGCCTGCTATAGGGTTAACTACTATACCGAGTTTCTTAACCATCTTATTATCTAGGGTACGCCTCTCGATAGGCACGGTGTCAATGTTCTGCTAGAGGGATATATGGATCCGGTATTGCCGGAAGGAGTATCATGACCACATTCTACAGGTGGTTTTGAACCCACCAGGCCATTCGCTCAATTCCAATCAGAAATCCGTGATGTTTAGATCGAATTGAATAGGCGAGCTTCATCAGTTCGTACCCAGTATAGAAATCAGTGATATGTGGGCATCCCGTTGCAGGTTGCGATTTGGTTAATTGGCCATCCGATATTTGGGTAGTGGGTGTGCGACATGAAGTTATCAGCCTAGTCGGTCGACCAATGGTGTGTATGCGAGGTGGATCCTTAGTTCCTGTCCTTATTTGTAGATGATAGGCTCAGATTTGTAATAGGCGTTCTAGACTATGGTAACTGTTTTTCAAATTGGCGAAGAGTGACAGTTTTGTAAGAGAATTGGTCGTGTCCTAATGATGGGATTATGGAATTCGTTGACAGCCTTCCATGGAGTTCCATACGATGTTGCCTAAGTAAGTTTCAATTAGGATTATCACGTGTCTTTTACTGACGAGATTGCATATATAGATGCTACTGCCCAAGCGGAACTCGTGACTAATGGTGAAGTTACGCCTATGGAATTGGTTGATGCAGCTATAGAGCGCGTTGAGTACTTGAACCCACAAATTAATGCCGTTGTGACCAAGATGTACGACCATGCTCGTGACACCGCTCTCCGATCCGACCACTCAGGCTCTTTCGGAGGCGTACCGTTCCTTGTTAAGGACTTCCTTGCCGAATACGCAGGAATTCGATTCACAGAGGCCTCTAAATTTCTGAAGGGTTTTGTCCCTGATGCCGATAGTGAATTGGTACGACGTTATAAGAATGCCGGCCTAATCACAATTGGAAAGACAAACGCACCTGAATTTGCTATCGGTGCTACTACTGAGCCGGAGCTCTTTGGCCCCACTCATAATCCGTGGGATTTGGGACTCACACCCGGCGGTTCCAGTGGTGGAGCAGCGGCAGCGGTTGCGTCTGGTATGGTCCCTATGGCTCATGGTAACGATGCTGGCGGCTCTATACGAATTCCGGCGGCATGTTGCGGTGTGTTCGGTCTTAAACCAACCCGAGGACGTGTCCCATTGGGACCTCAATTCGGCGACGTTTTCGGTGGGCTCGTGGCTGAACATGCTCTTACCAGGTCGGTTCGTGATAGTGCAACCCTGCTAGATGCAGTATCTGGTTCAATGTTAGGTGATCCACACATCGCTCCCGCGCAGTTAAGACCATTTGTCGATGAGGCCGGTACTCCACCAGGCCGACTAGTCATTGCTTTTAGCACCGAGTCTCCTACAGGTACCGATGTCCATCCGGAATGCATCAAGGCCGTCGAAGAGACAGTTCGGCTTTGTGAAGAATTGGGCCACAAAATGGTTGAAGCCGCACCAGTATATGATTCTGAGTTGTTGTGGAAATCAGTCACCACATCGATTGCCGTAGGCGTGGCCTGGACCATTTTAGACTGGGAACGTCGGCTTGACCGTCGAGCGACTGAGGATGATGTTGAGCCGTTTATATGGGTTATGCGTGACAGGGGTAGACAAATAGGTGCTCCAGAGTACCTATTGATACAGCAGGATCTACAGCGCATAACTAGAGAAGTCACAGCATTTTTTTTGGACCACGATCTGTGGCTTACACCAACACTTGGACAACCGCCGATGCCGCTTGGGTCACTCAAATACACTGGAGGAGATCCTTTTGAGGTCCGCCGAAAGCAAGCGAGCTTTTCGCCGTTCACTCAACTCAGTAATGCAACTGGGCAACCTTCCATGTCCGTGCCGCTTTATTGGAGTGGGGATGATTTGCCGATAGGGATTCACTTTCTTGGCAGATTCGGTGACGAGGCTACTATGTTCCGTCTTGCTGGGCAGCTCGAATTGTCACGCCCGTGGGCCTCTCGTCGGCCCCCAGTTTCAATTTGACCAAGCTTCTGAGAAGCTTCTTGATTGATCACTCGTGGGCGATTGCCAGAAACTTCAAAGACAACACTGACGTATTCTGATCCAATCAGCCTGATCGCAGGTGTAGGAATGATTGAATCTGGCAGTCGACTCTTTTATTGATTCGTCGAGTGAATCCGCAAGATACGGATACGACCTGTGTGGTAGGCTCTTATGCATGACTCGCTTTGGCTCCATGTTTCCCCAGTTTTCTCAACGACGTCGGACGCTGGCTTTCGCTTCGGTCAATCACGTTTGGAGTGATCTCTTTTACGCGATGCTCATTCCTCTTCTTCCTCTGATGAAGGAAGATCCAGATCTCAATCTCTCTTTTACCCAGGCTGGACTGATCAGGACTGTGCATAGTGGTGCTTCGGCCGTGCTACAGATACCGTTCGGATTTTTGTCCGAATTCACCGGCGAGTTTTGGTTGGTCATCGGTGGAAATATCTGGGTAGCAGGGGGGATGGTTGGTATCGCTTTAGCCTCTAACTTCCCTTTCCTCTTTGGGATAACGTTGATTGGAGGCCTTGGTGGTGGTACGCAGCATCCACTCGCGTCGGGGATGGTCTCGCGGGCGTATGAGACCGGATCGCGTTCGACCGCAGTTGGTACGGTAAACTTCGCGGGTGACCTAGGTAAGATGGCCGCTCCTATATTGGCCTGGCTCATAGCCAGACCATTTGGTTGGAGAGCTACCTGCAAGTTCGTTGGGATTGCCGGAATGGCATTCATACCGCTGTTGGCTTTGTTTCGGAAGACCATTTTAGAGAATCCCTCTTCATCTGAGAGTATAGTGACCGAGTTTCAAGAATCAGAATCGGTGAGGATGGCAGGATTTATCAATTTGAGCGTCTTAGGTTTCTTGGACTCGGCGGTTAGAGCTGCTGCTTTGACATTCTTGCCGTTTCTTATGCTGGAAAAAGGCATGGGTGTGAGCCAGATATTTGCTATGCTCTTCTTGCTTCTCGCTGGTGGAGCTGTTGGTAAGTTGGTTTTGGGATGGCTTGATGAGCGCTATGGGCCTGTGACGCTGATTTGGGCGACAAAGGGACTGACAGCACTGTTACTGCTAGCCTCTATTCCGGCTCCCAACTTTGCTATGGTGCCTCTCCTGATTGCTCTAGGTATCGGTTTGAATGGCACGTCGTCTGTCTTGTACGCGAATGTTCCTGTTTTCGTGCCGCCAAAACTCAGAGGCCGATCGTATGGTTTCTTCTATACCACGAATGAAGCCGGTGCTGCCATTGCCCCTGCTCTGTATGGAATCCTTGCCGACATAGTCAGCATACGTACCACCATCTTTGCGATGGGTTTGATAACGTCCATCATGCTTCCAACCAGTCTTTTAGTTAGGCGGCACCTTGTTAACCCAGGACAGACGGATTCCAAACGTCTCATGTCTATGAACAGGAGAGATTCCGTATGATCGATATCCAGTCTGCATACGGCGATGTAAAATAGTACCGTAACCTAAGGATGGTCATTGTGGCATAGATGAAGATAGAAGAAGAGTTGTCATGTGTATCAGCGAAAAAAGACACCGTGGTCACGGTTGGTGTGTTTGACGGAGTTCACAGAGGCCATAAGCATCTTTTTGATGAACTTAAGCGTGAAGCCGGCCGATCTTCCAACCAGGCGGTTGTGATTACGTTCCTAAATCATCCAAAGTCCGTTCTCAGACCAGGTTTCAAACCCAGGTATCTTACCTCGATCGATGATAGGGTTGCCTTGATTCGAGAATCTGGAATCGACATAGTTGTCCAAGCAACGTTCGATCTCGATTTGTCCCGGCTTCCTGCCGGAGATTTTGCCTCGATGCTGTTCCGGAAACTGAAAATGAAACAATTGGTTGTTGGTCCCGATTTCGCCATGGGTCGAAATCGGGAAGGTGATCCTGAAACACTGACTAAATTAGGCCTTGCGATGGGGTTTACTGTTCACGTCGCAGACCGGCTATGGGATGGCGGCGAAAAAGTCGTTCGGAGTACTACCATCCGAGATGCATTGGCACAAGGAGAGATAGAGATAGTAAATAGACTGTTAGGGCGGAACTTTGTCCTAACTGGTACCGTTGTGAAGGGTCGGGGTATGGGGATGCAATTAGGATTTCCAACCGCTAATCTCAAGCCTAACGAAGATATGGCAATACCCGGCAATGGTATTTATGCGACTTGGGCAATAATTGGCGACCGCCGTGTTATGGCAGCTACTAGTGTAGGAACGCGTCCGACATTTGGAGGAGGCGACCATGTCGTAGAGGCATTCATACTTGACTTCCACGGCAATTTATACGACCGGCAGATAAGGCTTGAATTCATCCACAAGCTACGCGACGAGATAAAGTATGACACTGTTCAGGAGTTGCAGTCGCAGGTTCAAAAAGATGTGGACGAAACCAAATCTGTTCTGGCAAACACGTCTGTGACACATTAGAATGCTACCCAAACCCTGATGAACCAAGATCAACTGAAACGAATCATTAAGCGCGGGGTGTCGGAGATCATTGTAGAGTCTGAGTTTTTAGAGTTGCTCGAATCAGGTAAATCTCTAAGGCTCAAGATGGGATTCGATCCTAGTGCGCCTGACCTACACTTAGGACATGCAGTTGGTCTTCGTAAACTCAGGCAGCTTCAGGAATTGGGTCACAAAGTCATTGTGATTGTTGGGGATTGGACTGCACAAATAGGTGACCCTAGTGGCCAGTCGGTCACGCGCCCTATGCTTACACAGGCACAGGTAATGGAGAATGCAGAGACATATCTCGCACAATTCTTCAAAATCGTAGACCGTGAAAATACTGAGATCCGACTTCAAAGTGACTGGTTTGGTCCCTTCACACTCTCCGATGTCATAAAGTTGACCAGCCGTTTCACGGTGGCGCAATTTCTGGCTCGCGAAGATTTTTCCAAGCGATATAAGGCCAACCAGCCAATTGCTATCACGGAGTTCTTGTATCCACTTCTACAGGCATACGATTCTTGTGTTATTGAGGCTGATGTCGAATTTGGTGGCACCGACCAGAGGTTCAACTTGCTTGTCGGACGCGACCTTCAACAGATGATGGGGCAACGTCCTCAGCAGTGTTTTCTAATGCCTCTTTTGGTTGGTACCGATGGAGTCAAGAAGATGAGTAAGAGCTTAGGGAACTATATTGGTATCGATGCCACACCTAACGAAATCTTTGGTAAGACTATGTCAATTCCCGATGAGGTGATTTTGCCTTACTTTGAGTACCTCACCGATCTTTCCGACCGAGAACTCTCGGAGATGAAGAGTTCCCTAGATGAGGCAAGCGTGAATCCGATGGAACTTAAGAAAAAATTAGCCGGAGAGTTGGTATCTCAGTTTCATGGTAAGGAGAATGCTCGAATTGCAGAAACTTATTTCAAGCAAACCATACAGCTAGGTGAGGTCCCTGATAACACCCCAGAATATGATTTGCCCGCTGACTTGAAAGATAAACGGCTGAGCCACATTCTTTTAGAAGCGAAGCTAGTTTCAAGTGTAGCTGAGGCAAAAAGACTTATTGATCAGGGTGCTGTAAGATACAACGATATTGCCATTACAACTAACGTAGCTGCCGATACATTGGGGCTCCGAACAGACGGCGTGCTTCGTGCTGGCCGATCCCGCATCGTGAAGATTTCCAACAAATGAACACGCTATAATTTATTTTGAAGTGGACGCCAGGAAGGGCAGTGGGCGCGTTTATCATTTCATTACGATGCGTTTGAACGATTCGGCGTATTGCATCCCGTGTCCTTTGGCTCTTTCGCGACGGCCATCTCTCATGAATTGGTTTATGCGGTCTTGGTCCATGTTTGAGACTTGAGAGACATGCTGCTCAAGGGATTTGATAGATGTCTTTAGGTGTTCGGTAACATCGACCCAGTGGTCGGGTTCGGGATGTCCCATAATCCAAGCCTCAGCAACCTTGTGTGGCTCTAGGTTTTCTTCAATCAACTCCGGAAAGCTCATGTGGTCTCGTGCGGTGGGGAATAAAGCGGAAAGCGCTGCTTCCCCAGCGGCTATGTGGTCTGGATGACCAACGCCCCAGCCACCATCTAGGGTCCTCATTGGATAAGGGCAAATAAGAACATCGGGCTTATGTCTCCTAATTTCGCGAGCGATGTCTCGACGCAATTCCAACGTGGGTTGTAACAAGCTGTCCTCGTTGTCTAGAAACACGACGTCCTTTAATCCTAGGACCGTAGCGGCGTCCAGTTGTTCTTGGCGGCGAATCTGGGCTAATTTCTCACGAGACATATTCCGGTCACTGCTGCCCTTGCTTCCGTCGGTACACATTACATAGACGACATCCCACCCTTCACTACATAACTTAGCAACTGTTCCAGAGCATCCAAATTCGGCATCATCTGCATGCGCTATAACAACCATCGCTTTATCGAACTCACGTTCCTCAGTCAATAGGTCCTCCAGTGTTTAAGAAAATGAAAATCTCAATGTGCTTGGTATCAAGTTTATCGTAGCCATAAATTATCAGTCTAGTGTCGTTCAAAGTCATGGAACCGATTCTGATGAGAATAACGCGTTGCTGGCATGTTGGACTGTTTCCATTAATGGTGACGGGTAGATGCCTACGATGATTAAGCTGGCTAGCAAAACTGATAAAACGCCTAGTGTAATGCGGGGCACCTTTATGACTCGATCCTCGATTGGAGGCTCAATATAGATTTGTCGTATTACTCTCAAGTAGTAATACAAGGAAACGAGGCTGGTCAATATCGCCAGTCCAGCCAACCACAGCAACCTTTGGCTAGCCACTGCATTGAACAGATAGAATTTGCTTGTAAATCCGGCAAATACGGGTAGACCTGCGAGAGAGAACATTGACGCCGTCATTGTTAGTGCCAGAAGTGGTGAATGACGGGCTAGCCCAGCGAAGTCAGTTATCTCCTCTTTCCCAGTGGCGTTGAATAATGCGCTGGCTACAATGAACACAGCCATGGTGGCGATGGCGTAGGCAACGAGATGTAATATGATGCCGTTGGCTGCAAGGTGCGAATAGGCTGTGGAGATCTCGTTTGACGAATTTATCGATGCTATGGCTGCAATGCCCATTATTAGATAACCAACATGGCCGATGCTGGAGTACGCTAAGAGTCGTTTAATATTGCTTTGAGCTAAAGCAACCAGATTGCCAAGTGTCATCGTGAGTGTTGCTATGATGATGAGGATAATTTGCCAGTCCTCCACTGCTGGCAGTAATGCTTCTGAGAAGAATCGTAGAATGAGTGCAAACGCTGCAGTCTTTGAGCCCACTGAAAGGTAAGCTGTAACTGGTGTAGGAGCACCTTCGTAGACGTCTGGTGCCCACATGTGGAATGGTACTGCGGCGACTTTGAATCCCATTCCAGCAATGATGAAAACTAGCCCTACTAGTAATCCTGGGCTTATTCCAGAGGATGTTGATAGGGCGAGATTGATGTCATCGAACCTGGTGGTGCCTGTTAGCCCATAGATTTGGCTAATTCCGTATAGTAAGAGTGCTGATGAGAATGCGCCGAGAAGTATGTATTTTGTGCCAGCTTCATTGGACTTTGGGTTGTAGCGATTGTAGGCGACGAGCACGTAAAGCCCGAAGCTTAGTAGCTCTAGCGAAATGTAAGCTGAAAGCAACTCTCCTGAAGCGGCCATCAGCATCATACCAACTATAGTGAATAGCATGATGCCGTAGTATTCTCCAGGGTGATCGAGATTGCGACGAACGTATTCCACACTTCCGAGGATGGCAAAGACACCAATAATTAGGAAAAAAGCTTTGAAGAAAAGTGAGTAACCGTCTATAACGAGGAGACCTTTGTATAGACTACCGTCTTGGTTCCAAAGGAAGATTAGGCTGAAAGCGGCAATGATTCCTAGCCCGGCAACTGAGACATATGCCAAAAAATGTTTTGTTCGATCATGAAGAAAGAGGTCTGCAGTGAGCACTCCAAATGCAAGCCCTACTACCGCGAATTCTGGGACAAGGAGCGTAAAATCGTTCATGATACGCTCACAAATCGGCTAAGGATTCCCA
>JASMAO010000203.1 GCA_030754315.1 SAR202 cluster bacterium | reverse complement strand
TTGCGTACATTCTGTCTTTGGGTATAATTTACAGCCACTTGGCCTCCCTTCCTACTTTTGCTGTAATAGGCAGCTAATGAAGCCGCTTCTCCAAGGGTTTGTTTGGGAAGGCGTTTGAGCTTGTCAGGGTTGCGGACGATTACATGGGCTCCTGGCGTGGCGGCAACATGAAACCAGAAGTCTTGAGACGAAGCGACCTTAAAAGTCAAATAATCGTTATCTCTTGCCTGATTTCCCACTAAAATCTCAAAGCCATCAGAGGAGATAAACGTTTTGTAGACTTCTTTCATTTGAGTTTCCCATCTTTACTAGGCTCTTACATCACTGGCTTAGCATTATGGACCGTCACTGATATCTCGAGAGTATTTCCTCTAGTATAACAATTTTGTATATTAAGAGGGAGAGCTCCGGTTGTGGATAGAAGGTAAAATGGAGTAAGTAAGACTGAGTATACATGAAAAAGAGTACCAACTAGTGGGGCATAGTCGCCCCCAATACTCTCTGTGCTGGTATCTTGTGCATGCAGACTTGGCAGTATATTTCAACCACATTGAGAGTTTAGTTTCTAGGTAAAAAAACTGAGAAATAAGTTGGTAGCTATTGGCCAAATCCGAGTCAACTAGCGCCACTCAGGCCGTGATGAACGGGTTGGCATTGGCTTTCGACCGAGACTTGTCTTGATGCCAAGGGACACTACCGCGCCCACTTTCGGTGCTTTGGGGCGGGTGTTGTAAACGAGGTTGGAGAAGATTTCGCCTCCAATCGATTGTGCTCAGGCGAGCTGTCAGGCATCGTATGGAACGCCTGGTTCGGTAGTCTTGGCATCATGGAAAAGGCCCCATTCAGAGATGGCCGGACACACGGGGCTTTCCACGATCCGAAGCCGTACACGCCGCGTTGTGCATTCCTGCCCTCGGATCAGTCGACGAGGACCAATGGCGGATTTACAGCACCACTCACACCATGAACCACTATCATCATAGTCGATGGCAAAGCGATCGACGCGCTGACCCAGAGGTAGAAACTCCCTGAGGCTTACGACGTTGAATGTCACGGGCTCCGGGAACTCAAGGACAAGATTAGACGCTACGGCATCGTCATCGGTTGACCAATAGGTGTCCGGGTCTCCATCAATCACATTTGCTGGTGTGAATCGTCGGCTGCTTCCTCGTGTGTCGCTGGCGGTGCACTGGGCGTCTTGTGCCAGGTTCCGTCCGAAGATCTGGTCCAAACGACGACGGAAGTCCCTAAGACTCTGAACATCGTTTTCGTGTGTCAGGCCACGTTGGTCAGGCGGTAGGTTTAGCAGTAGAGAAGCCCCCCGCCCTACGGATTGAAAATAGAGATCAAGGAGATTCTTGGGAGTTCGAACCTTGTCGTCCTCGGTTGCGTGATAGAACCAGCCTGGGCGAATGGAGACGTCGCATTCCGCCGGAAGCCAAGTTCCCCCATGCCGGTCCCCAGCATTGAGCATGTCAGTCGGCGAGTTCCAGGCGTCAACCTTGTCAGCATTGAGACGGGTCTTGAACGACTCCCCGTCGATGCCGGGAAAGAACAAGTCCGCGTCGATGGTCGACCAGCAAGGATCACCGGCAATGCCCCTCTCGTTGCCGACCCACCGCACGTCGGGACCGGCGTCGCTGAACATCACCGCATTCGGTTGATTCCGACGAACGATTTCTCGCGTGTTTTCCCAATCGTAGTAGGTCTTTCGGTCGATCCTGCGCAACTCGTTCGCTCCACCATAGTAGCCATCCCCGCCGTTAGCGCCGTCGAACCAGACCTCGAAAAGCTCACCGTACTCGGTCGTCAATTCATGCAACTGGTTACGGAAATATTCGAGGTAGGCCGGGCGGCCATACTCAGCGTGATTCCGATCCCAGGGAGACAAATAGATGCCAAAGCCGATCTGATATTCCCTGCATGCGTTGGATATCTCGCGCACCACGTCGTCCTTGCCGTTACGCCACGGACTGTTCTTCACTGAGTGCTCGGTGAATTTTGAAGGCCAGAGGCAGAACCCGTCATGATGTTTGCAGGTCAGGATTAGTCCTGTCATCCCTGCCTCCTCTGCCGTGCGCACGATCTGATCCGCATCGAATGCGGTAGGTGCGAACACCGTGGGCGACTCATCGCCATACCCCCACTCTTTATCTGTAAATGTATTGGTGGTGAAGTGCAGAAAGCCGTAGAACTCCCGCCGATGCCAGCTCAACTGGCGTGGCGACGGTACCGGCCCGTACGGCTGAGGGGTAGCCACTGGAAAATTTGTCGTTTCAGTCATACTCTTTGTTCCTGTGCCAAACGATTACGTTCAGGCGCGCTGTCAAGCGTCGCCTGGAACACTTTGTTCGATGTCTCGCTTTCCCTATATACTACGAAATGGGCTGCCAGTTGCCTGACATGCCGCTTCGCTTATGGTCCTGAGCCTGATCTTGGATGTCACCACTGCATCAAACTGTTCGATTCTCTTATGCCCAATGCACTCACCCGTGCAGAGGGTTTGCCACTTATTGTCCTTAGCTAGGGCCTCCACCGCATACTTCAGGATTCTCTCGCCACAGGCGATGTCCTCCATAATCATGACGTGGCTCACTCTCTCTGGGTATTTGAGATCAAGCTCAATCATATCGCCATCCCTGTTTATGGATCATGGAGGTCAAAATGGATGAACATGTCCAGCTTCATATCATGTTATTCCAACTGAGCAGAGCTAGGTGTGACTATACTTGGCTTATGTATCTTTCGGTATCTTATCGTAACTTGCCGCAGTAGAGCATCATTTTATCTGTTTGAACGAGGCGAGTATCATTCTATGGCATAGTCCCACAGATGTCAAGTGGGTCAGTGTCAATGCCAACGGTGCATAGGCCAATAGTTTCAGTACTAGGAATCTCAGTATAAGTGCTGACGGACGGTCTATATTTTTTGGGTCTGATGTCAGCAATCTGGTAGGTGGCGATAGTAATAACCGACGTGACCTTTTCGTAGCCAACAATCTGCTTTATGAGGCAAGTGGTGTTGGTGGTACTGGCGGGACCGATGGAACGGCTGAAGGTGATGAGACCTTGGCGGGAACTAGACCAGAGCCACTCTTCAATCTGGTCAGTGATGATGGTTATGTTGGTGATCAAGCGCCAAGCATCTATAACCAAGCCCAACCGGACACCAGCGACAGCAGTAAGCCACACGGCACTAGGACCAACTAGCGTTAATCATTACGGACTTCCTGATAACATCAGAGGTTACTGATGAGTCCAAACGCTACAACCAATGGTCTGGATTTGGAAGATAATAACGTCTTGTCAGTTGACGAGGCCACCGCAGCTAATCTGGTCAAGAACCAAATACTGGCCCAATCAGCGCCATGTTGGCCTAAACCTTAGCTATTTTCGAATGTCTAGGGTTTCTTGAAATAAGCCTAATACTAAGATTTGATTGACACTGCGAGCCTCTACCTTAGATGATCTAAGCCGATTTGCCGTTAGCAATTCCTACTAGTACCTCACCGCTTTACCTTGATACAGCATCGTGATAGAATCCATCAATGGTAATGCGGGTATCCAGCCGCAGGCTATATTCGTACCCGTCAATCTCTACTGTCGGCAGGTAATCCACTGAATTTGAAGGATATTCTGCATTATGTTACTATCAAGAAATCTAACTTGTTCAGCAAGGAGTATCCCTCACCTTTTAGACTCTTAAGACCGATGGATCATAATGCCAAGTATGAACGTAGTTGAATTTTCTCAGGACGAAGTTTCGTTCCTCTTCTCTTATGTCTAAATTACAAATTACCCGGAGAAAGGATTGTAACAATATATACCATTTGCCTGTTATGCATCTGATAGTATAGTCTATGCTTTTTATCTTGTACCGATGGAGAAGAAGTCCTAATGTCAAATTGGTCACCCAGATACATCCAAACCAACGGAATTCAGCTGCACTATTACCGAACTGGTGGCGATTTGCCCACAATAATACTAGCACACGGCATTACTGACAATGGTTTGTGTTGGACGCGTTTAGCCAACTATTTAATGGGCCATTACGATGTCATTATGATTGACGCGCGAGGACATGGTTGTTCTGACACTCCATTGTCTGGTTATTCAAAATTCGATCATGCCCAAGACTTAGCAGGTTTAATCGAAGAGTTAGAACTAGATCAGCCTCATATGATTGGTCATTCGATGGGAGCTAGTAACGTGACCTCACTAGCAGCTAACTACCCACACCTGGTGGGCCAAATTATTTTGGAGGACCCACCCTGGTTTACAGAAACAGATGTTACCGATCAACAACGAGCAGAGAGGCGGAATAACTGGCAACAAAGTATGATTGAAACACAAGCCAAATCCGTCCAGGAGATTATGGAAAGCGGCCGTCAGCAAAACCCAACTTGGGATGCGGTCGAGATGGAGGCCTGGGTTACCAGCAAGAAACAGTTCCGCCTTGAAGCTTTCGGTTTTATTGATCAGCCATTTGACTGGCAAGAAGATGTTAAGCGGATTACGAGTCCTACCCTATTACTAACCTCAGATACTGAGTTGGGTGGTATTGTTTCAGCCGAGGTTGCTGAACTGGTTGGAGCCATTAACAACAATTTTCAGGTAGACTACATTGGCTCAGCTGGGCACAGCATTCGTCGGGAACAATTCGACAAATATGTAGCTTCTATCGATTCGTTTCTAGCTTTGCCGATCTGAGATGTTGTAGATCGACCTATAGGCGAAGTTGCCTAACTCACCTGTAGCATCGTAGCAAGTTATCTGTGTGGCCCACATCATTTGGTACGAGCAGTAGCCTAACACGACATCCGTATTTTGTTAGTCATAGGAATGATTTGAAAAGATGAATATTCCTATCATC
Source organism: SAR202 cluster bacterium (assembly GCA_030754315.1). Classification (GTDB taxonomy): domain Bacteria; phylum Chloroflexota; class Dehalococcoidia; order Lucifugimonadales; family JASMAO01; genus JASMAO01. The sequence continues at coordinate 91 of JASMAO010000203.1, read as the reverse complement.
TTTTTTCTGGTGGCTATAGTGTTAACTGCTTCTGCTTTTCCTATTGGTTCACATCCTAATCCAACTGACTTCTATGAAGGAGAGATAGCTG
>JASMAO010000202.1 GCA_030754315.1 SAR202 cluster bacterium | reverse complement strand
GCTTATTCCTTGGGTAACGTCCTCTCTCTTCCCCGAGAAAAGGGGTTTACAACCCGAAAGCCTTCTTCCCCCACGCGGTGTCGCTGCGTCAGGCTTTCGCCCATTGCGCAAGATTCCCTGCTGCTGCCTCCCGTAGGAGTGGGGGCCGTGTCTCAGTCCCCCTCTGTCCGTTCGTGCTCTCACACCGGATACCCGTCTTCGGCTTGGTAGGCCATTACCCCACCAACTACCTGATAGGCCGCAAGCCCCTCCCAAAGCGGCGTACCGGCCGAAGCCGATAAACCATATCATCCCATGGCCGTAACCACAGGAGCGTACGGGGTATTAGGCCGGATTTCTCCGGATTATCCCCCTCTTCGGGGCAGGTCACTTACGTGTTACTCAGCCGTCTGCCACTTACCTAGGTGCCGAAGCTCCTAGGCCTCGTTCGACTTGCATGCATTAGGCGCACCGCCAGCGTTCGTCCTGAGCCAGGATCAAACTCTAAAAATTTACGGTTTTCTTCCACTATTCAGTTGTTAAGGTGCAAACGACCGCACCTGCCAACAGGCAGCGCGGACAAGATGGATATCTTAACCAAAATCCCGAATGGAGTCAAGGAGAATGTGGGTCCATCGGCATTCCTTATTGACACCACGCACCCGGAGTTATAGCGTACGCCACCAATGGGCAATCGACTGATTAAAGGAATGATGTGGTTAAGAGATACTGAGTTCACCAATTTTCGGTAAGAGAAAGTTTGGAATGACAGAATTTAGACGGGGTTTGTTATGAGTAATTGGACCGAATATCCGCAATCCAATCGACCAGCTGCTGTGGGTGTTAACGGGATGGTCGCTTCGGCACATCCACTGGCGTCAATGTCAGGCCTCGACATATTAAAGGAAGGAGGCAATGCGTTCGATGCAGTAGTGGCAACGGCTTCGACATTGAATGTAGTCGAACCTTACATGTCCGGTGTTGGAGGAATCGGCGTTGCGATTGCTAATGTCGCCAAAGAAAACAGGGTGAGAGCACTCGATTTTTCTGGAAGAATGCCGAATGCCGCAGAGCCATCCATCTTTACCGATGAGACCAAGGCTGGAGGTATTTTGGCGTCCTTGATTCCCGGCAACCTTGCTGGTTGGTTAGCTCTGCATGAAGAATATGGCTCTCTCGACCGTGACCGCCTTTTTGCTAGGGCCATAAATTACGCTGAGAATGGCTTTCCGATTACTCACATCAACAGCTTATTGATGTCCCAATACGTTCATTTGTTACAGGGCTTTCCTACTTCGAAAGAGATCATATTGGGAGGCTCTAACAAGTCTCCTTTGCCCGGTTCAAGACTCAAAATGCAGCAACTTGCCGAATCCTTCAAGATTATATCCGCAGGTGGAGTCGATGCCTTTTACAGAGGTGATTTAACGAGCCGAATAGTGAAGGGGAATAATGACTACGGTGGCATATTTACGGAAGAGGATTTCGCTTCGTATAGGCCGGAGTGGAGGGACCCTATTTCCATGGATTATCGTGGTTTTAGAGTGCATACTACACCGCCAAATTGCAGCTCATTTCAGGTCCTTCAGACACTTAAATTGATGGAGAACCTTGATGATTTACCGATGAAATTCCAGGACCCTATGGGACTGCATTTTTTGATTGAGGCCATTAAACTCGCCGCTGCTGACCGTATCAACTATGCTGGCGACCCGGACTATGCGAGTGCGCCCATCAATGCATTGTTGTCCCAAAGTTACGCAGAACAACAAGCAAAGCGTGTTGGTCGGGTCGCCGTGCTCGGCCCTATCGCAGGTGAACATTATGCTAAGGATCGAATCGAGGGTGTTCTAAAGCCTGGAAGCCCCGAGGAGTTCGACGGCGGTATGACCACCCATTTCTCAGTGGCCGATCGTGATGGGAATGTTGTAACCGTTACCCAGACTCTTGGAGGCGGATTCGGTTCGGGGGCGGCTGTTGGAGACACTGGGATATTTCTAAACAACATGGCCGAATACTTCGATTTGGATGAGGGAAGTCCAAACCAGATCGGTCCGGGGAAGAGGGTCGACTTTGTTGTCGCTCCTATCCAGGTTTTCAAAGGAGATAAGTTCTACCTGAGTATTGGGACCCCGGGCAGTTACGGCATCCTGCAAACAACCCCACAGTTAATAATGAATGTTCTGGATTTGGAAATGACGGTACAGCAGTCCGTTGAGGCGCCGAGATTAAAGGTCATTAGGGGCCGTAACGTTCAAATGGAGGAACGATTCCCTCCCAACGTTCGGAAGTTTCTAGAGGGATTGAGCCACGAAATTGAGACTTTAGGAGCGTGGTCAATGGGGGTGGGAGGCGCTCAGGGCATTGTTGCAGATCAGGACAATGGGACCTTTCAGGGTGGCGCTGACCCTCGGCGAGACGGTTTTGCTTTAGGCTGGTGAGGCCCTGATCCATATCAAAAGAAACGGTAGGGATTAACATGACACGTCACAAAGTACTCATGACCCGTCCATATCATCCGGAAGCGCGGAAGCTTCTCGAGAACCACTATGAGGTGGACGTTTGGGAGGAGCATCTCGGTCCCACGAAAGGAGAGTTGATTCAGAGGATCGGAGACGCCCATGCGCTTTTCACAGAAGGAGTCGACACTATCGACGAGGAAGTTTACGATGCGGCTCCAAATCTTGAAGTTATTGGTAACAGGGCGGTTGGTACCGATAACCTAGATTTTCTAGGGGCAACGAAAAGAGGGATCTTGCTTACCAATACCCCTGGCATTTTACAGAATGCGTGCGCGGACATGACATTTGCACTTATTCTCGGCATAGCACGCCGAGTTTCATTTGGCGATCGGGAAATAAGGGCGGGCAAATGGAGGTATTTCGACCAAACTCCGTACCTTGGGACGAATGTGTTCGGCAAAACTCTAGGGATTGTTGGTCTGGGAGGAATTGGCACTCAGGTTGCTCGCAGAGCCTCAGGCTTTGATATGAGGGTGATTTATCAATCGAGAACCCGGAAACCTGAGTTGGAAAAAGAGCTTGGTGTTGAATGGGCGTCCGATCTCCGTACTGTTTTACACGAGTCAGATTTTGTGTCATTACACATGCCGTTGACTCCTGATACTGAAGGTATGATTGGGAGGTCGGAGTTGAACCAAATGAAGCCGGAGGCATTCCTCATAAACACGACTCGTGGGAAGACGGTGGACCCAACTGCACTTTATGATTGCTTAGTCGCAGGAGAGATCGCTGGAGCTGCTTTGGATGTCACTGACCCGGAACCCATATCCGTCGATGATCCTCTGCTTACCCTGCCCAACGTCATCATAACACCCCACGTGGCAAGTTCGAGTAAGGAGACTTTCAGGGCGATGGCCGAAATGGCTGTCAAGAATATTGTTGCTGCACTGAATGGCCTACCAATGCCTTCATGCCTTAATCCTGAAGCTATCAAAAATAGGTAATGTTGTAATGACTTGGGTAAGCATCGTTGCATTGGATGGTCTACACCCACTCTCGCTTGAACATGGCTTGACGTCTTGTCTACCCTCAAACAGAAAGCAGAGGAGATCTTTGCCACTGGCCAATGAGTCATCGGAGTGTTGTGTAAAGGTTCTATTTTTATCCCGTCCGTTCGGATAGCAATTCTCTAACTTGCTCTATTGGTATCCCATGGCGAGTGTTACCGTCTCGTCCTACCATTGTCTCGGCGCGGAGTACTGAGTTCACAACGGCTTCTTCAGTGGACTCAATCGCACCGATGAACAACGGTGTAAGGTCTGCGTCGTCCATCTTATTAGGATGGATTGAGTTGGAGAAGGCGATGATGAAATCACCACTACTGTGGCTTGCTGTGCCACCAGCCCGTCCTAGACCGAGCGCTGCTCTACGACATATGCGACCAAGTTGGCGGGAGTCGACGGGTGCATTGGTGCCTATCACCATGATGATTGAACCAGGTGCATTCGTTGGGTCAAATTCGGCCTTGGGAGGCAGTAGATGACGTCCGATGCGCGTTCCGTCGATTCTGAACTCTCTCGGGTCGCCTGTATTGGTCATAGTAAGAGCGCCCACTGTAAATGTGCCCTGTGGAGTCTCGCACAAACGCGATGCAGTTCCTATACCTCCTTTCCATTCGAAACCTGTCATACCTGTACCGCCACCGATGTTTCCCTCTTCTGAGTTGGGTGAATTCGCGTTCTCAATTGCCCCTAGGATGTGCTCGGAGCGAACGTGTCTTCCAACGATGTCGTTTAGATATCCGTCGTTACATTCTCCGACCACAGGGTTAAAGGAGTAAACTCCAGGGTTGTTCTTTGACATGTAATCTATCAAAGCGTCGGCTGCTCTCCATATACTCAACGTACTGGTGAGCACAATTGGACTTTCAATAACGCCCAGTTCTTGCACTTGCAAAAATCCTAAGGCTTTTCCGAATCCGTTCACTACGTGTACTGCACCTGTTACCTTTCGGACGAATACGTTTTCTTGATGAGGCAGAATTGCAGTGACTCCAGTTCGGACTGGACCCTTTCCAATTTGTAACTGCCCAGTGCCTTCACAAATCGTGATGTGTCCTACGGAAACTTCTGAAACATCAGTGATTGAATTATGTGGACCTGGCTCAAAGATGCCTATGTGCACACCTAAATCGGAGGCTCGTGGTCGAGTATTAGCCATAGTTGATTCCTTTTTGATCCTCTTTTTTGCTGGCTGCTTACACACAAAAAATCCAAGCCTAAACTGGATGATCCCTCTGCTACGGGTAAGCCACAGCCCACTTCATATGCACAGTCTTCAAGACTTGTCCTAGGCGCATAATCTGTACGTTTGTCGTCTAAGAATAATGACCGGATATTTTATCGGCCGTTTACCGAAAAACATCTAATTATTTTGGTGAAAACTTGTGATATAAGCGCGTATTGTGGTCTAGTAACTATCTGTGGGTTTTTAATTAATGATCTAGTCCTTTACCACTGGGTTCATGGTCATTATATGCTCCGGACCCGAAGCACAGCAGCCACCGATTATTTGCGCTCCCATCTGTTTCCACTCAGAGGCAAACTCAGCTAGCCGCGAAGGGGAGTAGTTGTGGGTTTGAAGGATGTCTCTTCCTGTTGAAGGGAGTTGGTTGGTTAGCATAGTTCGGTCCACAATGGGCCCCGTAGGGTTGTAGCCGAGGTTAGGGTATCCACCGATAGGGCCATCAAATGAATCTCTCAGTATAGGCAAACCTGCTGATATCGCTTCGGGGTGGCTACACATCAGAAGGATAGCGTCTACGGAGTGGCCTTGTAAGGCTTCGGACAGGTCGGAAAGACTCTCTTCGCTTTCTCGCATACGTCCAATTGCATCGCTGTATTGCATCTTTCCAGTTGGTCCTATATGTCGGACACCTAGAAATACGGGCAAGCCTGCCTCGGCGCAAGCATCTACGGCGGCGACACAGTCTGCAATAAAGCCTAAGTATTCTGCCAAGATTAAATCTACCCCAACGTCTGCGAGCAACTTGGCGTGGTCGGCGTTTTCTTTATGAAATGCAACGGTCCCCATGTGTTCCACGTCTGGTATTGGGACATCCGCCAGCGTTTGCATTGTGGGTGCTGCTATCCCTCCTGCTACGTAGGCCTCTGGGTTTCCCTCCTTGCGGGCAGAGAGGGCGTTTTCTCCTGCAGCAATTGCGTATTCTTTCCATCGGTCACGGAGGCCAATAGTCTCCATACGTGATGGAATCGTCCAGAAGTTGTTGCTTATGATGATGTCAGCACCAACCCTGAGATAATCCATATGGACTTGGCGGACGACGTCTGAAAATTCAATGTTTGCGGTGGCGGACCAGGCTTTGAGTCTGTCTGTGGCCCCATCCAGGACGTTGACGCCTCGTCTCTGCAACTCGGAGCCGGTGCCACCGTCAAGTAGTAATGTTTCACCGGCCGAGAGTCTTTCAGTGATCTTCACGGTAGGCATAGGTGATTTCCTCCATTATCTGTCAAACCTTACGTTACCATAGTTCATATGTATTGGAGGGCCTTTACATCTTGCGCACGGTATTTCAAACTGATGTTTGTATGGATGATAAGTTTGATATCCAGCGTGTGGAATCCCGGATGGCCGGTCGCTTGATCGGGTGTAGAGTCGTCCACTATCAAACCTTGAGTTCGACTATGGACAAAGCTCTCAAACTTGCCAGTCAAGGCACTCCTGACGGGACAATTGTCAGTGCGGAGCAACAGACAGAAGGTCGAGGTCGCTTTAACCGAGTCTGGAGGTCGAATCCAGGTGAAGATCTGCTGTTCTCGGTTATTTTAAGGCCGGTTGCGTCCCAGCTAGCATTCCTAAACATGGCTGCTTCTCTGGCAGTTTTGGCAACTGTTACCTCGTACGGAATCAACAAGCCTGTGATCAAGTGGCCCAATGATGTGTTGGTTGGCGCCAAGAAGATATCCGGTATTCTGGTCGAAGCGGAACTTCAACCCGATGGGGCAGCCAATGTCATCATAGGGTTTGGGCTCAATGTTAATCTGGATCCGTCTTCCCATCCTGATATCGCTGAAACTACCACAAGTATAAATGCCGAAATAGGTTGCAAAGTTGATAGAACTAGAGTATTCACCAATTTACTGGAGCACTTCGATGACCTATGTAGCCAGATTTGGTTAGGTCATTCGCTAACACAGCGTTGGTCAAATGAGTTAGAAACCATAGGTCGTAATGTGAGGGTTGGATGGAAGGAACAAATTCTTGAAGGGCGAGCCGTGGCAGTAGATGACCAAGGTAACTTGGTGTTGGAACATTCTGATGGGACCACCACCACCGTCACCGCGGGAGAAGTGACACTTCGGGATTGAGATGGGATTTGGTATCACGATGAATAACCGTATTGCTACATGGTGGTTGTATGAAATTCTTCTCTTGAGGACAAATTCCTCTGGCTCTTAATCTTGCATTTGTGCCATACCTAGCTCGAAGATTGGCTTATGCGTATGCTCTTTGAATTGGAATGAAAGGGACTCCCTTGGACTGTGACTGGTGTGCTTACCAAAACCGGACTGATGCTAACTATTGCGGTGATTGTGGGAGAAAGCTTCAGACCGTCGTTGCATGCCAGACTTGTGGGTTCAGCATTCCAGAAGAAACATATTTTTGTGTCAGGTGTGGAGCAACTAGCGGCAACGAAGAGCAACCTGGCAAGGAATTGTCTGATAGAAGTGGGGTGGCTTTGGAGTCACCGGCGGTTACCGGTCTAAACAGAAGTCTGTTCTCGGGAGGTGCGTTTGTTGAGTTCTTAAGGCTTAAAACGCCTGTGCTGTTTACCTACTACTCAGCGTCAGGGCTAATATTCGTTCTCATTTTGGCAGTTGCGTTGGTGTTGAGAGTTACAAATCTTCAGGAGACACCGCCAAATGTAACGAGCGATGAGGCTGATAACTTACAGGTGGCCTATCACATCCTTGCGGGTAATGGTCCCGGATTCTTCGGACTAGACTGGAAACCTGCGCCTGCATTCAGCATCTACTTAATTGCTGGATCTATGAGTATATTTGGAGAGAGCATTGTTGCTCTCCGTATACCCAGCGTTCTTTTCAGTGTCGCAGCGATAGCTGGTTTTTATATAGTCGCTCGGCAGGTCATTTCCAATGGTGCAGCACTAGCGGCGATGTTCTTGATGGCTACTGGCTTGTGGTTCTTGCATTTTTCAAGGAGTGGCTGGGAGAATGCCCATGTCGCAACATACGTGGTATTAACGGTGTTGACATTGAAACTAGCCTTGAGTCGTGGCCAGTGGTATCTGTACGCATTGGTCGGCGTCTCAGCAGGTCTTGGTGTATATGGCTACATGGGTGGGCGTGCCATTATAGTAGGTGTTCTCTCGTTTCTTCCGTTCGCTTTCCTGCTTTACCCTGAAACTCGGAAACGTATTCTTGTCGGATACGCTGTTATGCTGGTGGTGTTCTTTGTCCTTGTAGCCCCTCAAGCCAAGACAGCCTTCGACGACTGGGATTACTTTAACCGTAGGACTGGGAACGTGTCTGTATTAGGTAGAGCAGGGGGCTACGGAGGCAACGAAGGGCTGCCGACCATAATAGCCCATCAGGTGTGGAGGACCATAGACGGTTTCCTGTTAATGGATTCCGGAATACACGGGGTGGGATTGAATGGTAGGTATATAGCTCCCGGTTGGGCGGTACTGGATAGGATTACGGGTCTGCTCTTTTGGTTTGGCATTATCTGCTCACTGAGGCGATGGAGGACCACCATTCTTTGGTGGGTGATGTTTTCGGCTATGTTGTTTCCTGTTCAGGTGCTGAGCACCGGTACCCCTGACGTCGCTCGGGCGGTCGGTGCGATCCCATTCTATTATCTCTTTGTCGGCCTGGGTCTACACTGGCTTCTGAGTTTCCGAGGAATTCGAAGAAAAGTTAGCCAATTCGCATTAATGGTTCTTGTGATTGGAATAGGATTTTACAACGTTACCCAATATCATCAGTGGATGAGCGATCCATTGGCTGCGACCTCGCGGCAACCCGCGGTTGAAATAGAAGAGTTCGGAAGTTGGCAGCGATTGCAAATGGAAGAAGCGGAAGCTGGACGTTATGGATTTAATGTAACAGAGTGGCATCAAATGCGTGGGCTTCTGGCGCCGTAAGTTAGAGAGCTAAGGTTAGAAATTTGCCATTACCATGCCAGTCGTGTGGATATGCCAACCGGCTTGATTCAGGTTACTGTGTGGCTTGCGGTCGGCTTATTAGCAAAACGATGGTGTGTTTCAACTGCAGCGTGGTAAATCCGTCTGGCCATCGATACTGTGATCACTGCGGCACCCAATTTCATGGTTTGGACGAGCCCGCTGATATACCGAAGGAAAAGATCAGCATGCCTGGTTTGTCCGTATTTGGGAAGATCAATGTAAGTTGGTTGCATGGTTCTAAGATTGCCTTTGCGCTACTAGCGATAACAATTGCCGTTGCTTTATTCGTACGGTGCTATGGCTTGGAGACAATTCCAAATCAACTTTCAAAGCCTGAAAAAATGTTGAGCCAGTCGATCAATGATGTGGTGACGTTTGGCTGGATAGGACTATGGTCCAAAGATTTGGCCGGTCAGCCGACTGGGATTGTATATTTCATGAGCGCTTGGGTGAGGGCGGTAGATGATGATGGGGCAGGCACAAGGTTCATTTTCGTGGCGGTTGGACTGATGACAATAGGAATGGTATTCGTCTTTTGCCGCCGGTTCCTGGGGCTACGTATCGCCGTATTATCTGCTTTCCTTCTTGCATTCAGTGCGTGGCATATACAGTTCAGCCGTATGGCATTGACAGCAGCATTCCTGCCAATTTTGGGGCTTTCAATTTCTCACCTTTTGGTTTCAGGCTTAGAGGATGCCAAATCTAGTAATGGACTCAGAACCATTTTTTGGGGCGGCGTTTTAGCTGGTATCGGATTTTATATCCACAATGCCTATTGGCTCTTTGTAGTGGCAATGGGTGTTCTATGGGCGTCGGAGTTTCTTTCAGGCGAATCATCCATTGAGGTGGTGTCACGGAAAGCGCTGACTTTTTGGTTGCCGGTGTTGATAGTAGCCCTACCTTACCTATACTTCCTTTTACTGAACGGAACCGATGTGCTCGAATATCTACGCGAAGTTTCTGTTACCGGAGAAGTCGAATTCCAAAATAGAAATGGGCTTCCTGAACAATCAAGGTATGTGATTGCGGAATGGATTCGGTCCATTACGCTGCTAATTGATCGTTTTGATATCGTGTCCGCTACACTTGCGGTAATAGGCTTTATGGTTGGAATTACACGACTCAAAGGAAGGTCCTACAGACTGTTGTGGGTGCTGGTGCCAACAACGACACTTGCCGCTGCATTGACAGTTGACGCCGGTGTTCACTCAAGAATGATTCCTGTGTTACCAACAGTGATAATTATGGCAGGAGTAGGTTTAGATTGGATGCTTACTTGGACAAAAGGTCGGCTTACTTTGGTAACCCAGCATGCCCTAGTCGCATTAGTTATATTGTTCATTGCCTGGGCTAATTTGACCTCATTTCACAACGATCCAGTCTTTCAGGATGAGGGATTGGTGCTCAGAAACGTTAAGGTTGGTAGCCAATACTCCACGTCCGTGCTGGATCGCGTTTTAACCGAAGCCGGGTTAGCTTTTATGCGTGGAGAGAAGGCGATATTCGCTAGGGGGGTTTAGGCTCGTGTCTCAAATCGTTCATCAAACGCGTTTAGAGGTAAGAGTTCGACCTAAGTCTAGAAAGAATCAGGTGGGAAAAATTGTCGGTAACAAGATTCGCATCCACGTGACCCAACCCCCAGTTGATGGAAAGGCTAATGCTGCTTTGGTTAGGATGTTGGCTAATGTTCTGGGGGTGGCAAAGAGTTCTATAGTCATTCATCGGGGCGAGCGTAGTATGGACAAGGTCATCATCATCAGAGGAATCAACTATGAAGCAGCTATGCAAAAGCTCATAGCAGCCTCGTCCTCTTAAAAGCCGCCGTGGATGAGGTTGACGATGTGTGGCCGAACCATTTGCAGAACGATCAAAGCAATCATAGGAGTTAGATCAAACATGCCTAGTGGCGGCACGATTTTTCGTATGGGAGCTAGTATTGGTTCCGTGATCTGGTCGAGGAACTGGGAGATATTGTCCTCTCCGTTAGGCGATATCCAGGACATAATCACGCGCCCGAATATAGCTAGGCTGAGCGCGGTGAAAAGAAGGTTGATGAATTGAGCTAAGTAGCTGGTCAAACGCCTCCTCCTAGTTCCTTGGATCTGTCGTAGGCTGCTTGCACGGCTTCGAGCACCACCGCTCGGAATCGTCCAGATTCAAAGGCCCGAAGTGCCTCTGCTGTGGTACCTCCTGGGGATGTCACCATGTTACGTAGGGTTGCGGGGTCTGTTCCTGACTCGAACGCAAGTTTCGCGCTACCTAGGACAGTTTGAAGTGAAAGGCGTCTGGCCATTTCCCTACTCATGCCCATGTGCACACCCGCATCGATTAGAGCCTCCATGAACAAGAAGACGTAAGCTGGCCCACTGGCGCTCAAAGCGGTGGCCATGTCCACGAAACTTTCATTATCCACGTATAATTCGTCGCCTAATGTACGCAGGATTTTTTTACTGACAGAGATCTTTTCTTGGGGAACGTTTCCTGATGCTGTCCAAACCGTCATGCCTGCTCCGATCTGGGCGGGTGTGTTCGGCATTACACGTATGATAGCTGAATGATTGAGTCCATTGGTTAGTGTGTCAATCGTCGCGCCGGCGACGATTGACAATACGACCTGCCCTTCTATCAATGTTGAGCGGGTGGCCAGCATAACTGTTGGTAGCTGTTGGGGCTTGACTGCCAACACAACGATATCTGCCGAATCCAGGGCCTTGGTGTTATTCGGTGTGACAACCACACCGAATTTCCCAGTGAGGTATTTTCTCCTAGTCTGCACTGGCTCGCCAATGGAAATGTCTGATGGGTGTGACAGCCTCGCACCAATGACTCCACTAATCATTGCCTCAGCCATTACCCCGCCGCCTAT
>JASMAO010000201.1 GCA_030754315.1 SAR202 cluster bacterium | reverse complement strand
CCCTCGATTTGAAGCTTAACTATAGCCTTAACTCTTTTAGCCAACTATTCGTTTCCTTGTTCCAATCGACCGTTACACACTCGCCACAAACTCTTAGTACTTCTCTAACTTAAAATGTCACCTTGTGATTAATAATTCAAGCCTAAGCCTTCTCCACCTGTAGGAAATCCAACTCGACGGGCGTCTCTCTGCCGAAAAACGAGACCAATACTTTGACTTTATGCCTTTCTGGAAGGACCTCATCAACTGCTCCCATAAAGTCAAGAAATGGACCCTCGTTAATGCGAACCATCTGGCCTTTCGTGAATCCTAGTCTTACTCGAGGCTCGGCTTCTTCCATCCTGTGCAAAATCGTTTGCACTTCTGATTCCTCAAGTGGAACTGGCTTCGGTCGACCTTCGGTTTCATCCTCAGCAGACACAAATCCTGTAACTCCAGGCGTGTTGCGAACCACATGCCAACTCTCATCATCCATCTCCATATGAACAATGATATATCCCGGAAATACTCTCTTGCTCACAGATTTCCGGCGGCCCTCTTTAATTTCTATCTCTTCTTCTGTAGGAACGACGACTCGAAATATCTTATCCTTGACGTCCATTGTCTCAATGCGAAGTTCTAGGTTCTTTTTCACACGATCCTCTTGTCCGGAATACGTGTGAGCTATGTACCAGCGAGGTTCTGTTTCTTGCACTGTGCTCATACTATCAATTGCCTAGAATCAAATCGATGAGTCGGGCGAATCCCATGTCAAATATACCTAAAAACAATCCTATAGCTGTCGCCACTGCGACTACCATGATAGTCAATCGCATCGTTTCTTGTCGAGTCGGCCAAGTCACACGTCGCAACTCACTAACGACTTCGCCAAAGAATCGGAAATTCAGGCCTTTCCTGCCGTCCCCCGAACGCTGACGTGCGGGACTGGTCACGTTCCCTGGCATTCCCTTACCTGACCTCTCGATGAACAGTATGTGACCGACATCTGGAGCAATACTTCTTCAGATCGATCCTATCAGGATCATTACGTCTGTTCTTACTCGTGTTATACCTACGCTCTCTACATTCGGTGCAACTGAGCGTTATCAACATACGAGCGTCGCCTTTTCGTGGCACTAGATTTTCTTCATCCCTTGGCCCTCTCTGTAGGGAGCCTGATTGACTATTCGATCACCGATGTTATTACGCCAGATCCAACAGTCCTGCCGCCCTCTCGTATGGCAAATCGAAGTTGTTCGTCCATTGCCACCGCGTTGCCTAACTTGACAGTCATTTCCGTGTTGTCGCCAGGCATGACCATTTCAACACCTTCTGGAAGTTCGATCTCCCCTGTAACATCCGTAGTCCTAATGTAAAACTGAGGCTTATATCCGGTGAAGAAAGGAGTATGTCGGCCACCTTCATCCTTACCCAAAACGTAGACCTGCGCTGTAGCTAGCCTGTGTGGGGTAATACTGCCGGGAGCTGCGAGCACCTGCCCGCGCACTACATCCTCACGGTCTATCCCTCTCATCAAAATACCAACCGCATCGCCAGGCTCTCCCTCATCGAGGGTTTTATGAAACATCTCCACACCCGTAACCACGTGGTCATGCGTTTCTCCGAGTCCTACGACTTCGACGGTATCTCCAACATGGACCATACCTCTTTCGACACGACCGGTCACTACAGTGCCTCGGCCCTTAATACCGAAAACGTCTTCAACAGGCATTAGGAAAGGTTGGTCACGGGGCCGTTCTGGAATCGGGATAAATTCGTCTACAGCGTCCATCAATTCCCAGATTCCCTTCCCCCACTCTGAATCGCGCCCTAGATCATCAGACTCAAGCGCATTGAGTGCACTAACTCTGATAATTGGAACGTTGTCACCATCGAAACCATAACTGGACAGTAGTTCCCTGAGTTCAAGCTCGACCAATTCCAAAAGCTCTTCGTCCTCCATAGCATCCACCTTGTTCAGTGCAACTACCATGGCTGGGACTTCAACCTGGCGAGCCAGTAAGATATGTTCTCTCGTTTGCGGCATAGGACCATCAGGTGCACTAACGACCAATACCGCGCCGTCCATCTGAGCAGCACCGGTAATCATGTTCTTGATATAGTCTGCGTGCCCCGGACAGTCAACGTGTGCATAGTGCCTCGTGTCCGTCTGATATTCGACATGCTGGATAGCAATAGTGACGCCCCTTTCTTTTTCCTCTGGGGCATTATCTATCCTATCAAAAGGTGTGAAATCAGCCAGTCCAGCAGAAGATAACACCTTCGTTATTGCAGCCGTTAACGTTGTCTTTCCATGATCTACATGGCCTATCGTGCCTACGTTAACATGTGGCTTTGATCTATCGAACTTTTCTTTCGCCATCGAATATCCTCCGTTACTAAGCCCACAAGCAGACTCGAACTGCTGACCTCGTTCTTACCAAGAACGTGCTCTACCTCCTGAGCTATGTGGGCATGACTTATTGGGCTCACCTATCTTATTTTTAGAGAACCCGTACAGTGGTGGAGCGGGTAGGATTCGAACCTACGTAGCCCTTCCGGGCGCCAGATTTACAGTCTGGTGGTATTAGCCACTCACCCACCGCTCCATATCATGCCAATTGTTAGTGTAGCACAGCGTTTTCCGCTCTCCAAGATTCCGGAGACTAACTGCCTGTTTTGCTTTAACAAGCCCCAGAGGGGACTCGAACCCACTAACCTCCCGATTACAAATCGGGTGCGCTACCATTGCGCCACTGGGGCAAAAAAAGCGGCCTACCAAACCATTTCCTAGACGCCTGTCCGATCCATCACCCATGGGCAAAAAACTAGGCTAGCTGGCAACCAGCCGACACTAGCCTGCCACCGATTCTACTCCACAGGCTCACCGGAGGTCAAGACGATTTTAGATCGAAATCTACCTTTCCACATAGCAAACCACAGAAGCCAAATCCTTAATCAATCAGAGCAACTCACACAAATTATACTGTCACGCTGTAACATATCCGATCATCTTATAAGCCAGCTTTGCCGCCGTGAATGCAGACGCTTCAGGACCCTCTGAAGGACTCAGTTCCACTAGGTCAAACCCTAATACACTCCGTTGCTCCGCTACACCCCTGACAAGGCCGGTCACATCAGCCCATGTCATACCTCCGGGTTCGGGAGTCCCAACCGCAGCCATGATTGATGGGTCAAACACATCTAAATCTATGCTGATGTAAACATTACCCGATAGCGAATCCAGAACATGGTTCAATACATCATCGATGTTTCCCGAACCTGGCGGCCAGAAGATTGTCGGTACCTCGGCTTCTTCAATAAAGTGGCGTTCCCCCACACTTAGGCTCCGCACCCCGACGAGGGTTACAGGACATACTTCGTTTATCCGGCGGGCCACAGACGCGTGACCCCACCTAGTTCCCATATACTCATCCCGTAGATCTGCATGAGCGTCTAGGTATAATACAGTCAGATCGGAACACCGTTGCCGCAAAGCATAAATTGCTCCAATCGTGACGGTGTGCTCACCCCCCAATAGTCCAATAATCGGCTTCTTCCCAACCGAATCTACAACCCCTTTTATGCGCTCTATCATAGCTTCCGGACCACTGGCATCTACTTCGATCTCCGGCGTAGTGTAAATTCCGACCTTGGAAACATCACGGTTTAACTCTAAATCATAGTCCTCAAGCTGCTTGGACGCCGCAATAATCGCCTTAGGTCCATCTCTCGCACCGGTCTTGTACGAGGTTGTGCTGTCATATGGCACAGGAATAAGTACTATTTCAGCATTAGAAGAATTCTGGGTTGTAGTACCGTCAAGAAACATGTCCCAAGACCTATGTCCGTCCCCCCCAAACCCAGCCATATTTTCAAACATCTTGACCACCCATGGCCGCCAACTGGGCACGTTCATTTACCATACCTTCGTGTGCCTCACGAGGAGTTGAGTAGTCTATTCCACGTTCTA
Organism: SAR202 cluster bacterium; assembly: GCA_030754315.1. Taxonomy (GTDB): domain Bacteria; phylum Chloroflexota; class Dehalococcoidia; order Lucifugimonadales; family JASMAO01; genus JASMAO01. The sequence continues at coordinate 2,290 of JASMAO010000201.1, read as the reverse complement.
ATAGCCAGATCTTGGCATCGTCTAACCCAAATGTAGCCTCTATTTCACGCCGTGATGCCTCCGCATCAAATTCTCTACACGAAAACACATCAACGTTTATGTAGCCTCTATCGGGAAACGTATGAACACTGATATGGCTCTCAGCTATGAGCACGAATCCTGAAACTCCCCAGTCAGCAGACATCTCCCCTGAATACGTATACACCTGGGGAGGAATCATTTTGGTCATACCTATCGCTTCCGGATGTTCGTCAAGAAACCTCCTAACTAGATCAACATCACTCAGCCTTTCGCGATTCGTTGCGTACCCATCAACTACTAGATGCACGACCATCCTCCATCACCTTTAAATTACTCCCGTGCCACAACCTTACCAGTCCCCCCTCTTTTACCGTGAGTGGAGGCGATCTTCGCATCATTCTTTTGGCTCACCTCAATACAGGCATCATATCCTTCGAGCCCTAACCTAAGTACAGTACCAAGCGCTATATAGGCGATGTCTACAGCTTCATCAATAGCCTTATCCACATTCCCTCGATTCAATTCGCGGGCATGCTCTCCGACTTCTTCGTCTAGCAAGGCCAATCTCTGCCTTAATATATCCAGCGCAACATCAGAATTGGAAGTGTCTATACAACCTATCTCAAATCGGCCATGGAAAGAGTAGACACTTTCAGCTAATTCGGCTATCCCTTTAAGAAATTTCTCGCGTTCGATACCTAGATTAGCCATATGACAACTCCCAGCGAGGATTTACTCCACGATTAACGTAGGATCGTGGCCATCGACCTTTAGAAAACGATATTGCCGTCTCAACAGAAAGACGCCATTGCTTCTCGTGGCTTAGATCGGACTGGCCAGCCGTATGAGGGGTAACGACAACGTTATCTAACTTGAGTAGGGGATTATCAGGGGATGCAGGTTCTTCCTCAAAGACATCCAAGCCCACACCTGCTATCTTTTTTTCCATCAGTACCTGAACCAGTGCAGCTTCATCTACAACAGAACCTCTTGATGTGTTGATCAGCACCCCGTCAGGCTTCATCAAGTCTAACTCCCTTTTGCCTATGAGGTGGTGAGTATCGGAAGTCAAAGGAGAATGCAAGGATACAAAATCCGACCGAGACATCACTGTGTCTAACGTAGCGGATTCAACCCCATTCGCTGACATCTCTTCACTAGATACGAACGGATCAGAGCACAATATCGTCATTTCAAAACCTCTCATCTTCTTTGCAACAAGACGAGCAATATGTCCAAAACCGACTAGGCCTAAGGTTTGTCCCACAACATGGTGGTTCGGCATCGGCCCTTCTATTTCCCAAACACCTGATCTGAGTTTACGATCGTGCAAGGCGATCTTACGAATTAACGCGAACATCAGCCCTATGGCATGATCCGAGACCTCATCATCGTGAGCGCCCGGTGTATTCGCCACAACAATACCCAATGCCGTAGCCTCACCAACCGGTATGTTGTCCGTGCCACTTCCTGTGCGAATAATGGCACCACAATTTTTGAGTAATGGGATCGTCTCAGCAGAGACGATCGAACCCCCACCGAAAATCCAAACTAAATCCGCATCAGCAGCTACTCTGGACAACTCCGACGCCGTCACACACTCTTCCTGAACAAACTCAATGCCAGCGTCTGCAAAACTTTTGTAAACACAGTCCGGTACCTCATCGTCATCCATTGCAACCAAGGCAACTTTAAATGAACTCACACTTAACTCTCCTAGTTTCATAATGTAGAGGAACAGCAACCGTTCCGCCAAGACTCAAAAGTGACTCACAAGTCGCCAGTACAACGCCTTAAAAAATCTAAAGATTGGAACCCTACATTGTTAAACGCCGATACAGATACAGTAGGCGCTGAGGCAGCGTGTATATGTCGTCAAGCACTTCGTATCCCATATCGTCACACATGGTCTTGAGGTAATCGTGTCCGTTCTTGTCCACCGTCAAACAGAACGCCGTGATTTGTTTCTCTTTCGCTTCATCCAGCGCCTTCTTAGTATCATGTACCGCATATTCTTTCTCCACTCCCTCCCTGCTATAACCTCGGTCCTGGGGTCTTCCATCACTGATAAGAAACAGTAATTTAGTACGTGCATCCTGCTTTTCAAGCTTGGAAGTAACATGTCGGATCGCGGGGCCCATCCTGGTCGCGTGAAGAGGCGAAATACGATCAATTCGCCTCTTCACACGCTCAGAAAAAGCTTCATCAACATCCTTGACGGTGTAAAACTCAACGTTCTCCCTACCGTACCCAGAAAAACTGAAAATGC
>JASMAO010000200.1 GCA_030754315.1 SAR202 cluster bacterium | reverse complement strand
GCCGCAAAGCATATCGTCTAGCGTTCGACAATTTTTCTGTCCAAATAGTCGCTTCATACGGGCAAAAGGAAATTACCACCCTACTCGAAAATAAGGGGATCATTCGTAATAAGCTCAAAATTCACGCTGCAATAAATAACGCAAAGGTCGGACAGAGAATCCAAAAAGAATTTGGCAGCCTTGACAAGCATTTGTGGGGTTTTGTGGGCGGAGCACCGCTGCAACGTAACCGCTTTTCTCCCAGCGATGTCCCGACAGAAAGCACAGAATCAGCAAGGATGAGCAAAGACCTCAAACAGCGGGGCATGTCGTTCGTTGGCCCCACCATCATGTACGCATTTATGCAATCAACCGGTATGGTCAACGATCACTACGTATCGTGTTTTCGGTTGAACGAAGTTAAAAAACTGTCAGAGAATTAGTTGCTTAGTGCTCAAATCTGTTTATCTTTCTTACACGATGGTGCGCCAATAACACAAGTTTAACGTCCAAACTTACTCCAAATCCACTGATCCAGTCTGACCACACAAACTGCGAACGCCGACATCGGCTACACAAAATCTCAAAACTTTACAAAGCATGCCATCTCTCTGCTGCTCCCAACTGCGGCAAATATGACGGTAGTTACCGCGTTAATACCAGTGCTGTCGGCGATATTAACTCGTACTGAAAATCCGGAAGCAGCAATCGGGGGATACGGATTGGCATTATCCGTATCAATGTTTGTTTCACTACCCCAATTAAGAATCCAACAACTGACTTTAGTATTTTTCGACAATGCAACATCTCTGAGACAACTAAGAAAATTTATCGGCTTGTGGATGATTTTAGTCACAGGGTTAGCGCTCGTTATGGTGATACCACAAACGACTGAATTCCTACTAACAACCGTATTTTCGGTCAGTGGCGATCTCAAAGAAAACGCATCAGACGCCCTGCTATGGCTCATTCCGCTACCTGGCCTGTTAGTGCTGAAAATGCATTTATACGGAGCTGTTTTGCGAATTAGCCGGCCCCGAATAGCATGGATTGGCACAGGAGCTGGAGCTATCACAACCGTAACCGTCGCCATTATCTTATTTACTACAGATCTCCTCCACGGATCGAGCATCGCCGCAGCAGCAATGACTTCTGGAACTCTGGTTGAAACTGCAACATTGACCGCAGTCGCCATTCAACCACTACGTAAATTCGAAGGAACATCGAATATCGCCAAACCTTCGATCAAATCAATGACAAGGTTTTTCTCGCCCCTGTTGTTCGCAGCACTACTACCCGCGGGAACACATCCAATTCTCAACGCAGGAATGGCAAGGTCTCCTGAACCAGTGGTTTCTATAGCTGCAGTTGCAATGGCTTTTGGCTTCTTCCAACTGATAGCGGTAGCCACAAATGGCACACAAAACACGGCCTTAGCCTTGTTTGCGAGTAAACACGATCCTTTCCGCGTCAGGAGATTCGCACTGACAATTGGGGTGATCACATTCGCTGTAGTTGCTTTGATCGCATATATACCACCCGTCACCAGTTTCGTAATTGGAGACATTTTGGGTGCAGAAGGACGGTTAAAAGAACTCAGCTCGACAGGATTCCGGCTGTTATCAATACTGCCAATTGCATTGGTGATGGAACAGGTCTACTCCGCTGCGCTCATGCGCACACGCAACACACGTCCACTCATCTACATCAATATCCTTAGACTGATCACACTAATTATTTGGGTCGTAGCAACAGTCAACTTCACATCTCTAAACGGACTATGGGTCGGAGCCGGAGCATGGTCGCTAACGCTATTCCTAGAAGCCGTGTACACCTGGATATTCGGACGAAAATACTTAAGCCGTGTATCTTCCGTATAGGTTCCAAATCGCAAATAAAGACGTCGTGGCAACTGATGATCCTAAAGTACACTTCATCATGAAAGCAATTAGCTCGATTATGATTGCGGCTTAACCCCGTACAGTGGTAACTTTGGTTAACTACACCGATCGCAGTCCCGAGTAGCTCAGCGGTAGAGCAGCTGACTGTTAATCAGCGGGTCGTAGGTTCGAATCCTGCCTCGGGAGCCATATCGTGACCGAACTATTAGTCGCCCAACTATTTACGATATGCGTTTTTATGAATGACACAAACATCATATCGGTCATGTCTACGTCGTCGACGATATGTGAATAATTCACTTCAAAAGAGCACGGAAATCCCATCATCATGATTTTAATCGCCCACCGCGGCATCTCATGCCAAAGGCCGGAAAACACTTTCGCAAGCTTTGACTATGCGTTGAACCTTGGAATTCCCTATATTGAGTTAGACCTTCACCTGACCTCCGATGGGATCCCTGTAGTTATGCATGACGAAACAGTAGACAGAACGACGAATGGATCCGGGCTTATCTCGGATTTCACCAAAGACCAATTAATGCAACTCGATGCAGGGTCTTGGTTCGTTTCAGAAAATGGTGAGCAATTTTCGGGCGAGTCTGTACCGGTTTTTGAAGATTTGCTACAAAGGTACTCAGGACAAGCTCATATTTTTGTGGAGATAAAGTCCAAAGACCCTGACCTAGTAACGCTGGCAAAAAGGTTAATAAAAAAACATGGTTGGTTCGACACTTCTCAAAGTCGTTTTGCACATATTCCGGGAATTTCCATGATCTCATTTAATATGGATCAACTACTCGTCTCAAAAAAAATCATGCCTGATATTGGGCATGGTTTATTAACTGAGGCATACTCTGGAGAAATCATCGACTTCTGCGAAATAAACGGCCTGCAAGGAATATTCCCGTACATCCAAACGATAACACCAGAATTACAGGCGCTAAGCAAACAGAAAGGTTTATACACGGGCGCATGGGGGATCCAAAGCAAGCAGGATGTCACTAAAGCTTTAGAACTAGGATTAGACGGGATTACGCTTGACTGCCCTCAAGAATTTGTAAGGTTATTACAAAATTAGGCATCAGCACGTAATCGACCAATCCTTTCATTCTCTTCCTCTGCTACCAAAACTCCCTCACCCACCTTAACCCATCGCAACATGAAGGCCCCAACCACGATCAAGATGAGAATAGAACCTATGGCCAAGCGGGTGTCAAACATTGTGGCAATCACAGCAAACATCAAAGGCCCCACCACTGATGACGCCCGACCGGCAAAGCCGAAGAATGAAAAGAATTCCATGCTTTTGCCCTTCGGGGTCATTTGAGCAAATAGGCTCCTAGCCAACGCTTGACTTCCTCCCATAACCAACCCGACAGAAATACCGAGCAACACCCACTGATAATGCACTGGGAGGGACAGCGGAGACCAGATCGAGTCGCGAATTAACGCTGGCCACCAAGCGAGAGGACTCTCTTCTAGAATCGACGGGTGTGCGGATCCCATGATGACCATGCCATCGTGCGGACCGCCCAGTATTGAAATGGTATATCTAAAATCTTCATCTATAGCTGCAAGGCTGGTCACAGTCACTAAGTCAAAGGAAGTGAAATGTTGGCCCGTACTAATATTGCCTAAAGCCTCGATCCATGGAAGTTCTTCATTTTCTTCAACCAACGCGGATACATACGTGACTCGGTAGTTACCAGCATGAGGAGATGATGGTTCGGTGTCGTACTCCAGTTGGAAATCATGCTCACTGTGTTCTTGTGGTGCAAGAGGTGCAATTGCCACTCCAAAAAGCACGATAAAAGACCATCCGAACAGGGAGATGGTTAAAGCTTTCTTGGTGTCCAACAACCGACTTAACCAACTAAAACCCATCGAACCAAACGCTGCGACAAACTGAATAATTAGAAGTGTCAACATGATCCAAAGAAGAGGAATTCCCAGAGTTTCAGCAGCAAATGCTCCTGCGATCGCCATAACCGTTTGAATACCGTCATTAAATAACAGATACGCAATCAGGTACAAAGAGAGCACTTTGAATCGCTTTACCTGACTCAAGGTAGTACGCAATTCCGTAAACGCCATTGAAACGGTGCGGCCAATCCGCATAGGCTCAACAGACCTGGAAACTGGTGGCTCAGGCATTACTCGCAGAGTCCATAGACCCCAGCCAAACCACCAGGCTCCAATCGAGACAATACAAAGCCTTGTCACCAGATCTGCGATCTCCGTACCACTGGTCAAAGATATAGCCGCAAGATGCACAAGCAACAATATGCCACCACCAACATATCCATAAGCAAAGCCCCTACTACTGACATCATCCAACATCTTAGTTGGCGAAACATTAGGTAAGAACGAGTTGTAAATAACTATGCTGCCGGCGAACCCGATATTGCCCAGAACAAAGAAGGCAAATAACCAAGCCCATGGGTTTCCGGTATAAACCGAAAAAAATGACAGGACTGTCGCCAAAGATCCAACACCCGTATAAATCCAAAGCAACGTTTTTTTGATTGCAAAACGATCCGCAATCACCCCGATAACAGGACTCGAAAAAGCAACGATAATCGTCGAGAATGCAATCCCGAAACTCCACATGGCTGTTGCATTAAGCTCTCGACCAAAGAAGGAAGCATCATCACCCAGCGACTGTTGAAATAAAACAACAAAATAAGCCGGGAATATTGCCGCGATACCACTCGTAGCGAAGGCAGAATTAGCCCAGTCGTACATACACCAGGCTCTAATAATTTTTCTCTGCTGTTGAGGTAAATCTCTTAGATTCAAACTTTACTACTTTATGGCTGGAATTCCTTGTTAATAAATCAGGACAAATAGAAGGTGGATTAGTGTAACTCCTAATTGAGTA
>JASMAO010000199.1 GCA_030754315.1 SAR202 cluster bacterium | reverse complement strand
CACCAAAAGCTCCAAAACCCTCGAATTCGCGGGCGCCTTTGAAACTATATGCTTTGGGGAACTTAAAAACCTTTCCAACGGTGGCTGATGCCATAAATTGCCCGAGTTTCACCCAATACGAAGATATGCCGGTTGGTGCAGGGCCACTATAACTACCAGGGGACTGACCTCCTACCCAGCCGCTTGAAGCATATGCTTTGGAGGAATATAATGAAGATACCTCAGAAGACATCAGAAAACCTGATTCATTCTAAAAACCATTGGAGTAGCATTCTTACTGGAGGGATCAGTGTCGTATAAAGTAGTCGATGAATCAGTAGGATAAAACTGTGGTTGATCAGGATTTGTATATCCTGTCAAGTCCCTAAGTTCGTAGGTACCATCAAGAATGCCTTCGAGCATTACTTCGGCATCTGCAGACAGCTTTATACCGTACGTATCTGTAATTCCGGTAATATCTTCTGAGTAAGCTCGAGAATAAATAGCACCAGCATAAGCCAATGCACATGTTTGTTGTACTAACTCCGGAGTATTACTAGTAGTAGTCCAAACACTGGTATCGAAACGCTTTTCGAGCGAACCGAGTACCTTAGAGGTTACAACCCCCTCTAGTTCGCCCTCAAGTGCCGCAATTTGAGCCTTTGTAGGGTCTAGCCAGGCATTTACCTGACCCAGCGTGAAGATAGCCATACTAGCTCTTCTTCTTTACTGGAGCCTTTGCCTTTGGCTTGTTTGCTACTGTTTTTGTCTTAACGATCTTTACTGCTCCCATGTTGGCCAGGCGGCCCAGGGTATCCTCATCGACACCCTGGACCTCCTCACCAGGTTCAAACATAACGCCGTTATGCTTGACACAGTGAACAGCAATAGCCTTGTCGGCCATCACAGTCTCCTTATTTACGCGATTGCGTCCTTGATCAGGTAACCCGCAATGGTGGCGCTGCTGCTATTAAGCGCAATAAGCTTGTGATCATAGCGACGCGAAACTCGGATAATATCCGACTTGCGAGGCTCTTCACGCCAACGCTCAACAACTTGGGCACCAGCACCAGGATAACCCCAAACGAATTCATATCCGAATGCGGGTATCTTCACACCTGCCCGCGAAGGAACGTACGCCAAAATAACGTCGTTACCCCACAGATAGGACAAAGATGTCGTCTGTCCTGGGTTAGCGGAGTTATAGCCTGAACCTGGAACAACAACACGCTCGATGCCAAAGACACCAGCGATCAAATCTGCACCAAGCACTCCGGGCATGGAATACTTAATCCGATCGATGATCGTCGTGTTATCCTCCAAATAGGACATAACCTTGTAAGGGATCACTGCCAGATTCGGTTCCTTAAACAACAAGGCCATAACTGCACGCTGCGCTGTGCGCACGTCAGAAATTGGGGCCGAGTTGGACAAGTCACTCCACTGATCAGTTCCGCTAAGTGTAACGGTTGATCCCGATGGATAATTTCCTGCGGTTGTGACCATAGTCTGAACCAGACGCTCACGAATCAGATGAATCTGATCAGTGACCAGCTCCACACCGTCGCGATCTGGTGCTAGCGGTGTATCAGCGTTCTGTCGCTCTTCGTCAGTCACTGCTATTTGCAGCGAATGCTCAGTAGCAAAGTACGTCTGAGTTGAAACCGCCAGACCAGGAACCTCGTTGGCCTCCGTACCCGGAGCCCTACTCGATCCACCAGTTGGTTCTGTCCATGCTTCATAACCGTATGTATAGTACAAATCGCTCTGTTTGTTAACCAACACAGTGGGGAACAGACTATCACTAATGAAAGCGTTATTCTGATACCCCAGGGAGATGTTAGTCAGAACCTTGTCGATATGTACATTTGCACCGGTTCCATAAACTGCCATTTGCTCTCACCTCCCTCGTTACGAGTTGTCTACTTCAACGAGTGGAGTCAGAAGAACGTCAAACTGGTCTCCGTCCGCTGCAGCAGCGGTAAGGGCAACGCCCAGAACCTTCTGCTTTACAGCTCCGGCAAGACCACTGACTTTTCCAGCTCCACTACTACGGACGAGTTCCCCAAGGTTGACCGCCTGGGATGCGACACAAGTGCTAACGCCCATAATTCGGACATCAACAATCTTGCCGCTAGTAGCGTTTGCAGTTGTACATGCTTCCTGGGTAACCCCAATACATACCTCATTTGCAGTATCGCTCTGGTCAACATAGCCCTCTGAAGAGCCTAGCTTGACAAGATAATACTGTGTGAGGGCCTCGCTGGCCTGAAAGCCTTTATCGAGGACATAGTTTGGTCCTACGCCCATTAGTTAACCTCCTGGAACGCTTCTCGTCGATATTCTTCGAACAGCTCCGGATTATCCCTCGAGATGTTAGTAACAGCGTCGACGTAATCCATGTTCGGATCCTCGCTGAGCTGTTTATCAACCATCTGTTGGAAAGTATCCGCTGCTGACTTATCAATACCACGAGTAGCAGACTCGGTCTCGCCTAGGGGCACCATACCAACTTTCGTCAGTTCATTAAAGAACTCCGAAAGTTCAGTAGAGCGGGTTTCAGACAGCAGCTTACGCGCCCGATCCCGAAGTGTACTTGGAATAGTGTAGGGACGGGTATTATCCCATTCCTGCATCTGCAAATTCACTTCACTAAGCTTGTTCGCAACTTCAAGAAGTGCGACGCGATCAACGAGTGCCTTGACTTCGGGATAAGTCTCAGTCAAAGCAACCATCTCAGTTGTCTCTTCAGAAGCGGTTACAAGCTCTGGAATCGAGTCAGGGCTGCTCTCTGGGACTTCAGTAGTAACTTCCTCAGTCTCATTCTGAACAACAAGTTGTTCAGCCGCACTAAGGATCGCTTCGTCTGAAGTTTCCCCGTCAAGACCAAGAATGTTCTTCATGGTGGTGACAAATGTGTCATCTGCCATAATTGGCTCTCCTTGATCGCCTATTAACTCGGATAAGTTCACAGGCAACAAATCCTTTAGGAAGGGCCTGTTGGTGAGAGCTCCACCAAAAAGAACATCCAGATGAATTTTGCCTGTCTTTGGGTGCTTCCATTTGTCCTGATATTCCGGACTAAAATATTTGTATTCTTTGTTTTTGATTGCTTCTGTAGCTGTGTTTGTCCACTCGACTTGTAAATATAAACCGTCAGATCGGGCCTGCGCGTCTTTAATCCAACCGGCGGCCTTACCTGACTGACTCTTATGATCGTAATCTACATCGAGTTGAGTATCACGGACCTCGTTCTTAACGTTAAGAGCCATATTCGAAATCTTGTCAGGCGTGAAGCTAATCTCGCCATACGAAGGGTGCTGATAGGTGCCAACAGGTACAGCCTGAATCCAAGACGTATCCGAACATTCAATACCGTTTAAATCAACCCAATAGCCTAATTTAATTGGATTTACGCCGTCTTCAGTCACATTATATCCTTACTGACATGCTATTTAAGAGTATACCGATCTACGCTGTGCACTTCAACACTACCCCCCCGAACTATCTCGACCTGCGGCACTACCCGGCATCAATCTCTGATTCGCCGCTTGACTTTGCCTGGGCGGCTGTGCCCTAGTTTGATCCTCGCTGTCTTTGCCGTTATCCTCAGGTAATTGAGGTGTCGCAACAAGGCGGGCAGTTGTTTTATCTTCTTTAGGAAGATCCATTTCATTTCGTGTCCATCCTTCCAATCGTTCATCGGGCGTGATAACACCCGCGCCGATAAAGTTTCTCATTGCAAAGGACAGTGTACGCCAATCTACGGTTTCACCAATTCTCCGGAATCTAAGTTCCGGGTACTCATCCACAGTGTAATTGAAGTCCACCAACTGTGGAATCGCATACTTATTAAATGTATCTCGAATAAATTCGGCTATATATCTGGTGGCTTTATTGAAGAGTTCTACATTTTGTTCGCCAAGCTCACTGGTGCCCGAAGAGAAGGCGATAAACTGTCCAAGAACATTTCGAGCAATCTCTCTGTCATGGTGTTCAATAGAATCCATCGCATTGACAGGGTTTCCCTGAAGATCGGCAAAAATGATCTCCCAATTAGGAGGAAGCACCACATGTGCCTTTTCATTAGTCCTTAGATTCTTACCGATCTCGTTGGCTAGCGTCTTATCGTTGTCCGTGAAGTTTGCAGGCAACTTAATAATCGGAATACCAATCCCGTGACGCTCTTTTTGAATAGCATCGATCTTGTAAAGGTTATCTTTGAAGTACCAAGCTTTGTAAGCACTCCGCAAAATTGACATTCCCTCTAGATTTCCCGCCTCTTTATCGAAAGTGAAAATCAAAAGTTTGTCAATCGGAATTATAATTTCTCCCGAAGCATAATTAGCTGCGTTGGGATACATAGAAACGGCGTTAGGCCCACCATATTCATCTAGGAACCATTCTTGAACGTCCATCGGATGTCGAGGTGCAAGCTTCTTCCACACAATTTTATCATCCCGCACCGTCCATACCTTTTCGAACATGTAATATCCGAAATCAAGCATCAACAAGCACTCGTATAAAATCTGCGACCAACTAATTGTCATCCATTTTGTAAGGTTGTCCCAAACAAAATCTGCAATCTCTCGATCAATATTATCTTCCGAAGCAGGTTCTACATACCAATGCCCCGCAAGAATAGGGGTCTTAATTAAGCGTAGCGTAGCCCTTACCTGAGCATCCCCACGACGCATCTTGTCATATACACGCAAACCGTTCAAGCCGCGTAGATCAGAATTATATTCCTCACGCGCAAAACTAGTCAGCAGTGACTGACCCGTATTACCTAGCTCACGAAAATCATTGTTACTAGTATACGCACGAGGCACAGGAGAAGAGGCAAAAATCATTGCATCGCCGTCTTCTGTCATTTCTACGAATTCAGCTTCCTTTTCTAATTCCGGAAGCGTCAGATTTCTAATGCTATCCAAAAGTCCCATTAAAAGCTCTTTTCCGTCGTAAAGAAAGGCTGCGCGTTTGTTCGTACATCAGCTAAATTAACCGTCTCGTTCAAATGGTGTTTAGCTCCAAGCTCGAACACATGCATCAACCCATATCTTAGCGCATCTAACGCGTGATCATCAACCTTCATTGAAACATTATTAGGAGTAGTAGCTGATGTAGGCTGATCCGGACGCTTTCCTGCCCGATAATTGTTGAACTCACGAATAAGGTTAGTACAAGAATGATCAACAAACAACTTAGGGGCCTCTAGGGGTGTCCCAAACTCATCTGCTTTGCCTATTTCCCTCATTTGAAGGAACGTTTTAACTAATTCGACACCCTGACGCCAATTAGTCTTTGCTTCTGGCATTGCTACACAGGCAGCAAACTTCTGGCACACCACAGCCACAGCTTCGGGATCCGCTGCATCGCCAAAAGTGCACTCGATTCGATAATCAGGAGGCTGTTCCCTGCCCTGCATTATCTCTAGGTGCTCCTCCAACGTCTTATATGCCACATAATGTTCGCGCCATATATAAATATTGTCCTGGGGATCCACCTGGAACTCAATAGCTGCCAGGGGATTTACAAAGCCCCAGTCAAAGGCAATGTAGTTTTTCCACTCAGGATTGTATTGAGTCTTGCGCACATGTATGGTTTCATCGAACTCAGGATAAATCTTGCCGACAAAGGACGTAAAGTCTGCCGCAATCTCCTGAAGGAACCACTCATATATAGTAGTCTTCTTCAGAAGCGCGATTTCTGGATCGTCTTCCCCTTCAGGATACACAGCAGGATTATCCCAGGACGGGAATCTCCACGACTCATACTCAGGAATATCTGGATTCTGTCCCAGCTGCCACATCTTATAAAGCCAATTCTGCCCCTCAGGTGTAGTCGGAAAATCAGCCCACCCACGGTTATCAGCCAACGCCGGCCTCAAATACCTCTCCCAAGTATCTACCCTGTGCTTCGCGGCCTCACTAACTATAACCCCATCCAAACGTTCACCAACCAGATTCTCCGGATGATCGGCTGATCGAACCTCAATACGCGTCTTCCAAGGAAATTCAAGATACATATCGCCAGAACGCTTATTATAAGCCTTTCTGACCCT
>JASMAO010000198.1 GCA_030754315.1 SAR202 cluster bacterium | reverse complement strand
ATATACAGGAAAGTTGGGCGTAGCAAAATTTGAAGGCCACTTCCACGGTGTTAATGACACGGTGGGATTCAGTTGCTGGCCTCCACTAGAAAAAGCAGGGACTGCTAAAAACCCGCTTTCTGTACCAGAATCAGGGGGGATTCCCGTAAGCAATTCTGAGCTTGTAACGGTTCTACCATTTAATGATATCGAAACGCTTGAAACTACTTTGCGCTTGAATGCAAACAAGTTAGGTGCACTGATTATGGAACCTGTCAACTACAACTCATGTGGAATTACACCTACTTCAGATTTTCTCAGCGCAGTGAGAACTTTGACACGTGATCTTGGAATCGTTCTAATTTTCGATGAAATCCTGTCCGGATTTAGAATTAATCTAGGATCAGCTGTCAGCAATACAAATATTATTCCCGACATGACAATCCTTGGAAAGGCATTGGGAGGTGGAATGCCTATTTCGGCCTTCATGGGTACTCGTGAAATTATGGAGACCTGCATTCCTAACGGACCAGTCGTACACAGCGGAACCTACAACGCACATCTAGTCGGAATAGCTGCGGTCAAAGCTTTTCTAGAAGAGGTGTCTCGACCAAACTTCTATGAGAACATAAATACCATTGGGGAACATTTGTATTCTAGTATGTGCGAAATCTTCAATCGCAGGAACCTTAAGGCATGGGTCCAGGGAAAAGGATCTCGTTTCGGGCTCCTTTTTGGAGTTGATTCAGAACCTTTAAATTACAGAGATACTTTGCGACAAGATATGGACATGATGAGTGCATTCAATATAGCCTGCTTAAAACGAGGCTTGTACATGCTTCACTGGTCACCACACCATGGATATTCAAGTGCTCACTCAATGAAAGACATAGAAGAATCACTTGACATAATTGACCAGGCATCCAAGGAAGTTTCTTCCAACACCTGATGGGAATTTTCATAACGGCAGTACCAAGGAGACATTGAATGCTAACACCGGGACAGATCGCTCACTTTAGGACATTCGGATTCGTTGTACAGCGAGAGCTCTTCTCGCCGGAGGAGATGAAGGCAATTGAACGCGACTTCGACGAAGTGATGTCCGAGGAGAGGAATGGTGAGCCTTTCACCGGGGAGAAGTCGCAGACTGTACTCTGGTTCGTCGAGCACAGGCCTTCTCTGATTAGCCTAGCCGAGGACGACCGAATCTACAACGTCGTCGAACAGATCATTGGACCAGACCCTTTGTGGGTGCTCGCGGATGGTAGCCAGTACGTTGGGGATACCCAGTGGCACAGTGCTACCGATGGCAGCCCTCCAGTCTTGGACCATGTGAAGGTGGTCATTTACCCTGACCTTTTGACCGGGGATACTGGTTGCCTTCGAGTTATCCCCGGTTCACATCTGCCGGAGTACCAGCGGTATCTCAAACCTCTCGAGGAGCAGTTTGACGACCCGGGCAAGCGCCCATTCGGACTAGCTGGAGATGAGGTGCCCGCATACGCGCTCGATTCAAGGCCGGGCGACGTTATTTTCGCCAGTGAGAATCTCTGGCATGCCTCCTTCGGCGGCATCCCAGGCCGCCGCATGTTCAATATGAACATCTACGAAAATCCCACGACTGCCGAGCAGGTTCAGTATGTCCGTGACGAACACCAGAAAACCACCGCCATGTTTCATCCCCACGAGGTCTTCCTCAACAGCGACCGACCGCGTATATACGGCATGGTCCATAGGTACGTGGAGATGGGGCTGGTCTAGGGGTTACGATGTGGTTTTATGAGATTGATTCGGTGATTGACGATATCTGTCAGAAAAATTACCATTGGTTTTGCTGAGAATGGTATGTTGTCTCCATACACTCAGCCTTATTGCTAATCAAGATGCAGATTTGGTGATCACAAATGTCGGCTCACCAAAAAGTGTTTGTCGATGGAGACTTATATGATCTTATGGTCTTATGGGACAGGTAATTCGGGTGTGGGTGAAGGGGAGCTTGCTGGACCTCATATGGCGGAAGAGAACCCCTTCAACCCTGGAGAGATCGTCGTCGGAGAGCAATTTGGATCCGACACGTTACTAATAGACCGGAATACAGGTAGGCTCAAAGTCCTGTATGGAGAACGAGGTATCGCCGGTAACGGTGATCACTTGAGCGAGTCCGACTCGGCACATTTCTTGATTGCTGGTCGCTACAAGGGACACGTGCTTATCACGGAGCACAAAGGTGAGCACCGAGTAATGATCATCCACAGGACCACCGGTGAAATCCTATGGCACTATACTGGTCTAGAAGCACCTCTCGACGCTATCTACTGGGACGATGATCACATCATGGCATCCGACTCTCCCAACGGAGTATTCAAGATTCGGCTAAGCGATAAATCTAAGGTGTGGGGATATGATACTCAGCCCCATGCCAACCCATTTTATCTCCACAGGATCTCTACGGATGATAATGCTTCATACGGGGGCGATTTGTTGATCGGATACTATGGCGTTGGTTCCAATGCAGGGCTAGTACGAGAGATAGATACAGCCAGCGAGAAGACCGTGTGGAAGTACGGTTCACGTGGGGATGGGCCAGAATCTAAGGGCGAACAAGGGTACGGAGACTTGTACGATCGATTGTATACCCCAGTGCGTGCAATGAGGTATGGGATGGACGAGAACGGTGGTGGACTGACCATAATTTGCTGCGAGCGGTCGAGAATACTCTGCGTTAACCGTGACAAGGAGTTGGTCTGGGAATTGGGCGGAGCCAGTGGACAGAACCGTAGGGCAATAACTCAACATGTGGTTTCGCCCACCTACGTCCATGTCACCAGAAGGGGAACTCTCCTAATCACCGATTGGGGGCTAAATATGGTATACGAAATAAGTCCGTTTGATATCCCGCCCCGGCGTGAGAAGGACGGGTACCTATTCCGTGACTACGTGACCACAGACAAGTTTGTCGACAGCGGTATCATGGAATCGAGGGGATATGTGGGAAAGAATGTTCAAGTTTACAACACACATAAATCGAGTGACATATGCTGGCGTATCCTAGGCTCTCACAACAGTAAGGACTGGCAGGTTATCTACACACCCAGTGAAATCCTCAAACCAGACCAAGGTGCACATTGTGTAATCACTGCACCATGGAACTTTATCCAGGCCCAAGCCAAGTCCGCCTCAGGTGGATCACCGGCCAAATTGGATATATATATTACAATGCAGCGTGAATGATTTCTCATATAAGACATATGTCAGTGGCTGTGGTGTTTTCATTGCGAGAGATGATTAGAAGTTTTCCTGAATAAAAAGATCGAAGAAGGTCTTAATTTAGTTGAACTCGAAATGCAACTTTCAGTAGAAGGGACTGGTTAATGAGTAAGGTGAAATTAAATTTCACTCCATCTGTTCCTGTATTCGATGCTAACGTGGCGCTTGGACGTCGTCATGATAAGACTGTGAGTGTCGAATCTGCTGACGATACAATGATAGAGATGGAAAGGGCTGGAATAGATCAGGCTCTGGTGTATGCACCCCATGCAGCTTCGTATGATTCTGGAGAAGGGAACCAAATGTTACTAGATTCTGTAAACAGGTCGGAGCATTTGATTCCTCAGTTTGTTTGCAATCCGGCATTCGATGACATGGATCAAGTGGTTAATGATTTAAAGAATCAAAATATACTTTCTGTCAGGATGTTTCCAGGCCTTCATAACTATCCTTTCACTTCATGGATAGTTGGAAGTTGGCTGGACTGGCTGTCGGAGGCCGATATCCCACTATGGTTGCCAGTTGCATATGAACAACTGGGTTCAACATCCTATTGATCCCAGAGATGTTTATGAAACAGTATCTGCTTGGCCCAATTTAAAGGTCGTACTGGTGGAGGCGACGTATCATGACGCGTCTTGGGCTTTCCCGTTGTTAAAAACTCTTCCTAATCTCTACCTTGAATTGTCGCGTTTTGTTTTGACAGATGGAATAGTTTCTGTGATCAATTTGATAGGGGTCGAACGTGTACTTTTTGGGTCAAGATTTCCTGAATCAGCGATGTCCCCTCAACTTTATAGTATTCACCACTGTGGATTGGATTCTAAGAGCTTAAAAGCTGTTTGTTCTGGCAATACGAAAAGCCTGCTAGGGATTAAGTAACATGGAAACACCTGTAATCGATTTTCATGCACATATTGGGAATTGGGGTAGACACAGGGTTAATGGAAATATTGAACGATATATTGAAATAATGGATCATGCTGGCATAGATATGGCATGCATTAATTGTATATTTTTAGGTGATGCCAGAATTGCAAATGACAGAGTAGCCGAAATCGTTGCAAAAAACCCCGCTAGGTTTGTTCCGGCAGCTTTTGTGACCCCCCATTATCCAGATGAGGCTATATCAGAGTTAGAGAGAGCTTTTTATCAGTTAGGAATGAAGTATCTTAAGATTTATCCGGATTATTATCAAAAACCAAATGATCATCCTGACTATTTCCCCATATATGAATGGTTAAATGAGCATAAAATACCTGTTATGTCTCATGCAACCTACCCTTTTGATGGACCTGATATAACAGTGACAGAAAGGTTTCGAAACCTTTCTGTACGATATCCCGATATCCCTTGGATACTTGCACATGCGGGTAGCTCCGGACCCGGACAATTAGCAAAAGAAATCAGAGAGATCAGAAACATATATCTTGAAACCTGTGGGTCTGGAGCAGTGAAAGAAGCGATCGAAAATTCTGTTGAACTTGTAGGGTCTGATCGTGTTCTTTTTGGCACTGATATGCCGTTATTAGATGCACGTCACCAAATTGGTAAAGTGATAACGGCGGATATTTCTGATAATGATAAAAGAAAAATATTGGGTGGCAATACTATTAAGCTCCTGAATATTTCAACCAATCACACAAACTGACTTTTACTAGTGGAAACCCATATATATTTATGGGTAACCGTGACAGATTAAATAAAAGGGGCTTTTATGTACCAGCATGTACGGAAATATTCCCTTAATAATATGTATGAATAAGAGAGCGGACATGCAAGAAAAGCCTCTGGCTGGGAAAGTTGCTATTGTAACGGGGGCCGGTAGCCCAATCGGTTTGGGTCGTGCCATGACGCTGGCTTTGGTGGAAGCGGGAGCGAGGGTTGCTATGGTGGACATCAGTAAGGACTGGCTTGAACGGACTGCCAACGATGTTCGGGAATCAGGAGGGGATAATTGTGTTGCAACACTAGTTTCAGACGTCTCCGACCCTGATAGTGCCGAGGAGGCAGTTAGAAAGACTATATCAGAGCTCGGGGGCCTCCACATCCTGATCAACAACGCTGGGATAGTAAACCATTCCGGGCATGGTATCGGTAGCCGGAATAATTTTTGGGATATCACATCGGAGACATGGAACCAGATAGTGGCCGTAAACAGCAACGGGCCATTCCACATGGCCTGAGCCAGTGTAGGGCACATGCTTGCACAGAAATGGGGAAGAATTATAGGTGTTACGACCAGCATGGATACTATGTATCACGAAGGACTCTGTCCTTATGGACCCTCCAAGGCCTGCCATGAAGCC
>JASMAO010000197.1 GCA_030754315.1 SAR202 cluster bacterium | reverse complement strand
TGTCGTTGGCCGTAGATTCCCTGTTTGAGTCTGTAGGCTTGAAATTCGGTTGGATCGAATTCTCCAGACTGAAACCGTTTCACTTGCAACTCGAAATCGTCGGTTTCTTCAGGGAAAGTATCGATGATGCCTTCGGTTTGAGGCTTCCATTCAGGCTGAGTCATTCCGTTCATCCTACAAGTATCTTGTCTACAATAGCGAAAAAGTAACCCCGCTCAGACTCGTAATGAGCGGGGCGTTGGTTAACGGGAAACGGAGGTTAAGCCCCTATTTAGTGCATACAAGCGCAATCGAGTTTTAGGTGGCTATTCATCTGGGCGAGTCTATCAATTTGTGCACAGTGTGTCAACGACTTCAATTGACATGTTTGTGCTGATCAGGTTGGTGTCCAGTGGAATATCAATCCGTAGAGTCGTTGCAATCGTATTTACTGCTATAAACTGGACAGATCACTTC
The DNA here is from genome assembly GCA_030754315.1 of SAR202 cluster bacterium. Classification (GTDB taxonomy): domain Bacteria; phylum Chloroflexota; class Dehalococcoidia; order Lucifugimonadales; family JASMAO01; genus JASMAO01. The sequence continues at coordinate 5,980 of JASMAO010000197.1, read as the reverse complement.
GTATCTTCTACCCAGTTATCTACCATTGGTCTGGGATATTCGATGCTCCCAATTACCTAGTTATAATAGAGACGCAGTGTAAAAAATCCGGAGGCTAGAGTTGCTAATAGATGTCCCCTTTGTGTTTGCTTTCTCCGCGGGCTTAGTAGCAGCATTCAATCCATGCGGTGCAGCTATGTTTCCAGCGTACGTCGGTTATCAGCTTGATGGATCTGAGATCAAAAGCAACGCTTTTTCTAATGGTTTCAGAGCTGTCTTGCTGGGGATGTCTGCGACGGTAGGTTTCATTGTTGTTTTCGCAACGGTCGGCGTGGTACTCGCTGCCGGTGGCAGAGTACTCGGAAAATTCTTGCCATTTGCAGGGCTCACAATTGGGGTGTTGATTACGGTGGTTGGGTTCTATTTGGTCATGTCCCATCGTAGGATAGGCATTGCAGCAGCCAGCCGTGTTAGTTTGGGAGAGGGGAGAGGCGTTAAGAGCGTTTTTCTATTTGGTATCGCTTATGCTGTTGCTTCCCTTAGCTGTGCATTGCCTATTTTTTTGGCAGCGGTCGGTATCGTCGCTGGCCAAACTCTCAGTACAGGTAATGTGGTGGAGACACTGCTCGCCTCGATGACATATGGGCTTGGGATGGGAGTGGTGTTGGTGTCAGCCACTGTTGGCATCATCTTTTTCAAGGAGGCTATTCATCGATGGATGCGGTTCACGTTTCGCTACATTGAAACGATAGGAAACTTGGCTATGATTGGTGCCGGAGCTTACCTTGTGTACTATTGGACCATGGGTGGAGGACGCGATCTTCTGATGCTTAGAGGTGCACAGATATTTTAAAACAATCAAAGGATCGAGGTTGGCAGGATCTCCCACCCGATCTGAGCGTGGGAACCGGGGTTGAGTATTTATGCTCGATTGATTTGCTGCGATATTGAAGAGAAGCTTTGAGTACCAGTCCGAGTACTTACTATCAAGCCCGTATACAGATGGTTGAGGGGTTAGAATCGTTTAGGCTGAGGGTGGCGAATATCACGACTGTTACCGGATATTAATCAGTTGCTACAGGAGTGGATCGGTGACTGCAGCCTGTTCGAAACCCTTAGCGCGTAAGATGCAACTATCGCATTTTCGGCAGGGCGATTTTCCTCCCCTGTAGCAACTCCAAGTGAGATTTAGAGGCACTTTAAGATCTACGGACATTTGTACGATCTCCGATTTCGTGAGGTGGATAATAGGTGTTTGAACAGACATCCTGATCCCATACTGGGCCCAGAGTTTGCTACCGTGATTAAGCGTTTCATCCATGTGCTGGAAAAACTCTGGCCTGCAGTCAGGATATCCGCTGAAGTCGATGGCGTTGGACGCACAGTAAAGAGTCGCATTCACGGTCCTAGGTTCGAGATTCTCTATTTCGATGGCATGCAGGACTTGGCTTTCGAGTAGAGCAGCGGACAGTGAGAGGAATATGGTGTTACGTAAAGGGACGTAGGTGATCGGAATTCCGGGGTCTACCTGTGCTCCCCTCTCGGTAGGGGGCACGGGGAAGGAATCTGGATTGGTGAGAGCGGAATACCACGAAACGTCGGTTAGCAAAGATAGATCGAGAAGCTGGTGTTTGATATTAAGTAGCGACGCGATTTTTTTAGCGCACTCAATCTCTTTGGCGTGGCTTTGACCATATTGGAAAGTGACTGCCGTAAGATGGTCAACCTGTCCGGTTGCATACGATGTCACCGTTGCCGAGTCCAGTCCTCCGGATAGGAGAGTTATGCCGTATGTGTTCATTTCACCTTCGCCTTTTTGATAGATTGCTCTGCGTTCTAGGTTATTCGAGAGACTGAAGGTAGGGAGAAGGCAGATTTGCAATTGTGGCTCATTGATGGAGGGTGCAAATGACTTTTGACACACCGTGGGATCCCGTCGCAACGAAACAAGCTAGGATTGGATAACTATGTGTCTTCGCGGCGTACCTTAACTATGGTGTGCAGACCGCCACGGGTGTTGTAATCCAGTGTGATCTCCATCCATACAGGTTGGCAACACTGAAACAGGTCTGTCAGGATCCTGTTTGCGGCGTGCTCTTGCACGATCCCTACTCCAGTGAAGGACGAAAGGTAGTATTTGAAAGATTTGAGCTCAATGCAGTATTGTTTCGGGACGTAGGTCACTGTCAGTGTGCCGAAGTCTGGAAGGTTGGTCCACGGGCACACCGCTGTGAATTCCCTAGTGGCTATGACCACCTCTGCATCTTGGCCCTGATATTCGTAGTCGAAAGCCATTAATAGGCTTGAGTCAATCACACCATTCCTGCTCGACTGGAATCGTTTGCCGAGATCTTCGTATTTTTCTTGGAGCGAATTTATGGATGCCACTCGGGGTAACCTGCTCTGTTCGTTGCGACTGTCGACTCCCCTATACTACAGTTACAAGCTGTGAAAAGGAAAGATGTTAATCTAGTGGTGAAACGTATGGACGACAAACCAGCGATAGAAATTAACGGACTGACAAAGTCATATGGTAGAACGGGCGTCCTTCGTGGACTGGATTTGAAACTGGATTGGGGCGAAGTAATTACAATCCTGGGTTCAAATGGCTCCGGTAAGACAACATTAATAAACATTATTGGCTCACTGACCAAGCCTGATTCAGGAACAGTTGAGTTTGGCGGTATTGGCGTAAGGGCTCGGGCTACCTCGATTCGGCGGTTTATCGGTGTGGTTACTCACGAACACTTATTGTATGAACATCTGACTGGATATGAGAATCTTCGGTTTCATGCCGATTTGTTTGGAATCAGCAGCGCTGATGAACGTATAATTATCGTTGCTCGACAATTGGGAGTCGAGGCCCGTCTAAACCAGCTTGTAGGCACTCTCTCACATGGTACGCAGAAGCGAATCGCGATTGCCCGCGCGCTCTTACATGACCCTCCTCTATTGATAATGGACGAACCTGAAAGCGGTTTGGACCAAGAGGCACAGGGAATGTTGGATGGAGTGATCCGTCAATTGGCCGAATCAGGCTGTACGGTCCTCACGACTACCCATAACCTGGATAAGGGAACGGCTATGAGTCGTAGGATAGCAATTCTCAGGGAAGGGAGAATTGTTTATGACGAGGATCTTAAATCGTCCACCGGGGCTGATGGCGTGAAGAAAGCGTATGCATCACATTCTGGAGAATCGATGTGAAGAACTGGTTTCGCGCAGCAATGGCCATCTTCTGGAAGGATATTCTTCTCGAAACAAGGACGAAGGATATGCTATTGGCGATCCTAATTTTTTCCATATTGGTTATTGTGATTTTCAACTTCGCGATCAGTCCTACTCCCAAGATGATAGGCTTCGTTGCTCCAGGGATTCTATGGGTTGCCTTCATACTTGGTGGGATGTTTGGGTTAACTCGATCTTTCGGGCTGGAGCGCGAGGGAGGGGCTTTAAAAGGACTCCTTCTAGCGCCGGTGGGCCGGGATGCCATTTTCTATGGCAAGATGGCAGCAATGTTTACTTTGATGATGGTTGTAGAGGTGATTGTTTTCCCGGTGTTTGCAGTACTATTTAACTTGTCTCTTTGGATTCCCTGGCTCATCCCTGTCGCCGCCCTTACAACCCTTGGAATCGCAACAATAGGCACCGTTTTTTCGGCAATTGCGATGAACACCCGTGCTCGTGAAATAATGTTTCCCCTTCTATTTTTGCCAGTTGCAATACCCACGATAATAGCAGCGGTCGAAACCTCCGGTGTGGCTATACGGGGAGTTGAGTTGGCAGAGATGTCGAGGTGGATTCCATTTATGGGCGCAATCGATGCGGTTTTTTTAGTAATTTGTCCGGTCGCGTTTAATTTGATTATTGAGGATTGAATATGTGCTCGTTGACACTCAAAGCTATACATTGATATATTCTTGGTTGGATTAGCGGTAAACCGGGGGCCCTTCACGGGCCCTCCTGTCGTTACCGAAAACGGAACCAGAATGTCTTTCATCAAGTTAATTTAATGGAATTTGTTAGACTCACAAAATCTGGTTGCTGGTCCGGTTTAAACGGGGAGAGTAGTTGAAGAAAACAGATTTCGTGGTAAGGTTCGCTGGCGAAGGTGGACAGGGATTTCTGAGCGCTGCTGTGGGGTTTGCCAGTGCGAACACCCGGGCAGGGTACCATGCACAGACATTCGCTACATTCCCATCACAAATCACCGGCGGTCCAACATGGATGCAGGCAAGAATTTCGACGTCTCCGGTCCTTAGTCGCGGTGATGACCTAGATGTCCTCGTCGTATTCAGTGAAGACGCTTACAATACCCACAAGGACGACGTCAGGGATAAAGGTCTCATCCTTTACGATTCTGACAAGCTTCAGCTAGAAGATGGAGACCGTAGTCTAGGAATCCCTTTTGACAAACTTGGAAGGGCAACTGGCAACCCTAGGGCTGCTAACATGGTCATGATGGGAGCTTTGGCCCAACTAGTAGGTATGCCACAAGATATATTGGAGGATTTTGTCAAATCACGTTGGGGCAACACCGATCGATACGGTGACCAAATCGTTCCGCAAAATATACAGGCACTTATGTTGGGGCGATCGGCTTTTGAGAGCAATATCACGTTAGGTGACCTAGAGCCACCCATCAAACCAGACTACGAGCAGATTTTTGTCAATGGTAACGAAGCTATAGCGTTAGGCGCAGTTGCATCAGGGTTGCAGTTTTACGTCGGGTATCCGATTTCCCCTGCAACGTCCATCCTGATTTGGATGGAAGAAAATTTGGTTGGCAAAGGCAGGTTTGCGTACCAAGTTAGCTCCGAAATCGAGGCTATAACAGCTGTAATCGGTGCCAGTTACAGTGGGGTTAAGGCGATGAGTGCTACAGCTGGCCCTGGATTTTCACTAATGGGAGAAGGGCTCGGACTGGCTTGGATGGCAGAAATTCCGCTGGTTATTGCTGACGTGCAACGTGGTGGCCCGGCTACAGGTCTTCCTACTAAGACGGAGCAGTCTGACCTGTTATCAGCTCTCAATCCTGCCCACGGCGATGTCCAAATGCCTGTCATTGCCCCAGGCACGGTGGAGGAATGCTTTTACGCTACAGTAGCCGCATTCAACTGGGCTGAACGCTATCAGGGCCCGGTGATCTTGCTTAGTGAGCACAGTCTGTCGGAGAGACAACAGAATATACCCAAACCCAATCTAAGCGAGCTCGAAGTAGAAAACCGGGATGTCTATTCGGGAGAGGATGGATACCATAGGTACGAACCCTCGGATTTGTCGCCAATGCCATTGCCTGGTCGGCCGGGAAGTTACGTGGCGAACGGTAGTGAGCACGATGGGATGGGAGATACCACGCATCTACCAAATCGTCACATACAGATGACAGAACGTAGATTTGGAAAGCTGAAGCTGTTAGACGATGGGACGTATGAATCTGAGGGAGTTGAATCTTCCGTTGCGTTGATGCCATGGGGTGCTTCCAAAGGCAGCGCTAAAGAGGCATACCTACGGCTTATTGAGATTGGAGAAGATTTAGCGTGGTATTACACTATGTACTTAAGCCCACTCCCTCCAAGGATGTTGTCTGAATTAAGGCAGAAAGAACTTGTTCTTGTACCTGAATTGAACTATCTAGGTCAATTTTCTGGCGTGTTGCGATCCCAGGGTGTTAGAGCCGAGTCTATTACACAGTACACAGGTCTGCCATTTAAAGTGAGTGATTTGGTGACAAGAATTTCAGATAGGTTGGCATCAGGTAGAAAAAGGAACACCGATATATGACAACAGAGGAAAAGCCGCGGTCGCAAAAGAAGGGTTCAAAGAATCCTGAGTATGATTTCAAGTGGTGTCCTGGTTGTGGGGACTTCGGAGTTAGGCGTGCTTTAGAGCAAGCGGTGGAAATGTATCTGATGGAGACTGAGGAGCCTATTGAAAATACCGTGGTAATTGCTGGTATCGGTTGCTCAGGAAATATGGTGCATCTACTTGAAGGTCCTCA
>JASMAO010000196.1 GCA_030754315.1 SAR202 cluster bacterium | reverse complement strand
ATTCCGCCACAATGCGACATGTCCGGTTGAACGATGTCCGCCCCACCACGCTCCAGTAATTGAGTAAATGCAAACGGTGTGAACAACCTCTCCCCTGTCGCTACAGGGATGTTTATCTTGCTTCGCACGTATGCCATCGCATCAAGATTTTCATGTGGCACTGGCTCCTCGAAAAATCCAATATTGAATTCTTCAACGGCATTAGCAGCCCGAACAGCATTTCCTGCGGTTTGAAATATACCGTTGCAATCAATAAAAAGATCAACGTCCGGGCCGACCGCTTCCCTAATGGCAGCAACCGACTCGATACCGGCATTAAAAATGGAATTCTCTATCCGATAAAAATCTATGCCCTGTCTACCACCCCACGGATTGAATTTAAGCCCTTTAAAGCCCAGGGCGATGGTATCCCGAGCAGCCGCAGCGAACTCAACAGGCTCCATTCCCTGCCTATACCAGCCGTTTGCATACAACTTGACTCGGTCCCGCGTCCGACCCCCTAACATCTCATATACAGGTACCCCAAGAGCCTTGCCCTTCAGATCCCACATAGCCGTTTCGACCCCGCTGATAGCACTGTTAAGCACTTCGCCACCTGCATAGAATGCGCGACGGTACATCTCCTGGAAGTGTCGTTCAATCTGGAAAGGGTCTTTACCAGTGATGTATCTGGCAAGCTCACCAACTGCTGCTCGTACAGAATCAGCCTTTCCCTCGAGAGTCGCTTCACCCACGCCTTCCAACCCATCATCCGTCAAAAGACGTACGACAACCCAGTTTCTCCAGCTACCACCGATAACAAATGTTTCAACTTTTGATACTCGCATGGCACGATTCTAAGCTAGATCAACATACTCGTCACAATTTAAACCACAAAAAGTGGGTTTCAAATTAAGAAACCATTGTTTAAAAGGTTGTAGGACTACAACGGCACAATCTCACTAAAAGTTAAAGTAAGATCACGCCATGAACTCAATAAATCGTCCTGCACCTAAATTTGACTGGTTCGTCCCAATTGACGGAGATGGGAATCACATCGGCACTGTCAGTGCAGAGCGACCTCCCACTTTTGAATACCTAACCCAAGTGGTGCAAGCAGCAGAAGATAGTGGCTACTACAGCCTGTTAATCCCAACCCGTTTTTCAAATGGGCTGTTTGAAGAAACTTCCCCTCTGGCAGAAACATGGACCACCGCTACTGCCTTGGCTGCGGTAACCAAAAACATCCGATTTCTCGTAGCCGTAAGGCCCGGTTTCATATCCCCGGGCATGTGGGCACAAATGGCATCGGCTTTCAGCAATATTTCCGATGGTCGTCTAGATATCAACATCGTTCCTGGTGGTATCCAAGGAGACTTTGAGAGGCTCGGTATACGCTCAAATCACACCGAAAGATATGCACTTGCAACCGAATTTATAGAAGCGTCCAAACTTCTATGGAAAAGTCCCCAGCCAGTGAATTACAAAGGAAAAGTCATTGAATTGGAGCGGGCTATGGTTTCACCAGGTCCAGTTGGAGAAGGTCCTCGATGGTATCTGGGTGGCGCATCGGAAAACGCACTCAATCTCGCAGGACAACAAGCCGACAATCTTCTTATGTGGATTCAACCAATTGACCAAATTGCTGAGTTGATGGAACGTGCAAAGAAATGTTTTCAAGACAATAACCGTAAGCCGGAGTTTGGAATTCGAACGCACATCATAGTGAGAGATACTGAATCGGAGGCTTGGGAAGCTGCGGAAGAACTCCTGTCAAAAGCAAATAATGTAGTTCGAGAACAACGCCAGGCATCCTTCGCCGGAACGGCTATGGTCGGTCAACAAGCGCAATCTCGTTCTTACGTGGATCACCGAGTAGGAAAGCGCCTTTGGAATGGTATTTCTACAGTTCGAGTCAATTGCGGAACCGCAATAGTAGGCAACCCAAGACAAGTTGCAGATGAGTTGATGGAATACTGGCGGTTAGGGATTGATGAATTCATCCTGTCGGGATATCCACATCTCGAAGAAGCCAAGCGCGTCGGAGAGACCGTGGTTCCGTTACTCAAGGAAACCATTGAGGAAGAGCTCTAACATTTACTCAACCCGGTTTTTACTCAGGTAGTCCATGTTCATCTCCAGTCCGAGCCCAGGCGTATCGCTGAGATGCAGAGCTCCATCAGTGTTATCAAGCGGCTTGTCGATAAAGACGTTGTACTGTGACAAATCCCATCGGTGCGTCTCAACTCGGTAGCAGTTAGGCACTGTGAGCATTACATGACCTCCCGCCACCACATTGATTGGCCCGCTAGCGTCATGAGGTGAGACCGGGATGTAATACGCTTCCGCCATCGTGGCTATCTTTTTGAGTTCAGATATGCCTCCGGTCCAGGTTACATCTGGCATTATGTAGTCTGCCAGTTCTTTCTCGAATATTGGTACGAACTCCCATCTAGTGTGGAGTCGTTCGCCTACTGAGATTGCTGTATTAACTTTTTCCCGTACCTGGCTCAGCGCGTGATAGCTTTCTACGGGAACTGGTTCTTCAAACCAATCAATCTGGCCAGCGTCTTCAAGAGATTTGCACAGACGAATAGCGGTAGGAACATTGAAACGCCCATGTGCGTCAATTAGGATTTCTATTTCTGGACCAGCTACCTCTCGAGCAACAGCAGTGATCTCTGCTGCAATTTGCTGTCCATGCTTGCTCATTTCACCAGATAAATATCCTGTATTGCGGTCGTCGGGGGAGTCGAGATGTGGAAACGGATCAAACTTGAGCGCTGTATGCCCTGAATCGACAATTGCTTTAACCTCTTCAGCGACTCGTTCCCGCCAATTTTCTCCGTACCAGCCTGACTGATCTGGGTGGGTATAAAGGGGGATACTTTCACGTACTTTACCTCCGAGGAGTTCATACACGGGCTGTCCCATTACTTTTCCTCTAATGTCCCAAAGGGCGATATCTATGCCACTCACCACGTGTGATGTAGCTCCCCTTGTACCCATGTAAGTAAAAGACCTGAATGTTTTATTCCAGAGACGTTCTATGTCGAGGGGATTTTCACCGACTAACAACTCGTTCAGTCGTTTGATTATGTCGGCCACCGCACGATTGGCCATGTTAGAAGTTGTAGTTATTTCACCCCATCCAACTATTTCTTCATCAGTCGAAACTCTGAGAAAGAAATATTCACCCCATGGGCTGCTGTCTGAAGCCACAAGCCATGGCTCAATATTGGTGATTTTCACTTAC
>JASMAO010000195.1 GCA_030754315.1 SAR202 cluster bacterium | reverse complement strand
GAATACTCGCGAGTATTGCCCGGGCGAGTCTCTAGAGTGACGGAGCCGATACGTACACACAGCACAGACAGATCGAATTCGTCGGCGAAGGTCCTACCTATGGCCTCACCCCAAACTTTAGTTGCACCGTAGGTCAAGTGCGGCCGAGAGACTTGATGGGATATCCGGGGGAAGTTCTCTGGCACGTCATCATATCTTCCGGATACGATGGCGTCGTACGGAGCATCTTTTTCATAGCCACTGATCGCACTTCCGCTACTTGCAAATACAACGCGTTTTACGCCTGCCCTCTTTGATGCCTCGTATACATTGTAGGTTCCGATAACGTTGCTATGGAGTTGATCCTCCCAATTCCTTACTTCGAGGTTGGCGGCTAGGTGAACTACAACGTCGATGCATTCAAATGCAGGTAAAATACTATCAAGATCCCCTATGTCTCCCTGAGTGCATTTGACGCCCTCCACTTTGCTACGATTCAGCGCGCTTAACTCGTATCCGCCCAGTTCTTCCAAATGATTCCGGAGTAGTCCTCCGATCAGGCCGCTCATTCCTGTGATCAAAACCTTGGTCAAGAAATCCTCCTAGGTTTGGCTGTGGCCATGCCAAAGTTTACCAGCCATTATAAACAGTGATCGAGGCTTCTTGACTTCGATTTTCAAGCAGGAGACGTTTGGTTGGAGCACGTACATTCGATTCTAATTACTCAGTGGGAGTCTTCTTAATTAATTACAACGTTGACACATGACCATGTCAAGCCTAGGTTCAATCGGTCTAAAAACACAGGTGGTTTTCTTGTAGGGTTGGAGCCACTGCGATATAATCAATGTAGAGAGAGAAGGCAGTAATCATAGTGGATGATGCCTAATTGAGGAGGCCTTTTGTAAGGTGACGTATATTATAGCCGAGCCCTGTGTTGGTGTTAAAGACGCGGCTTGTGTGGATGTTTGCCCCGTCGATTGTATTTACACTAAAGATGAAGAAGATGATATGTATTACATCCACCCTGAGGAGTGTATAGATTGCGCCGCATGTGAACCTGTTTGTCCAGTAGTAGCAATCTTTGCGGAGGATGACACGCCCCAGGAATGGGAAAGTTACAAAGACCTGAACTACGAGTATTTCGGCCTGTCTCGTTAGCTGCCAGGGTAACCATAAATGGAGAGTCAGGACCGGTAGGGATTAAACGGGTCCGGTGCGGCATTTGTCATCGGGCTTTTTTTGTTGATTGTCTGTAGAGTGTCTAGCCATCGTAAACAGGGAGGAAGTTTAAGATGGACGCTGTGGGATCTACCCCTGAATTTGTGGCTGAGGTCTATCAGAAGATGGAGCGGAGACTTAACATCATCCGCAGTCGGTTTCATAGACCCTTGACTCTAACGGACAAACTGCTTCTTTCGCATCTTGAAGACCCTGACTCTGGTGAGCTTGAATCGGGTGAAAGTTTAATTTTGTTGCGGCCTGACAGAGTGGCTTTGCAAGACGTGCTCGGACAGACGGTTATGCTTCAGTTCATGCAGACCCGCCGCGATCGTACTGCTGTACCTACAACCGTTCATTGTGACCATCTTATCCAAGCTCGTGTCGATGGTGGAATTGATCTGCTGCATTCCAAAGAAGAAAATAACGAGGTTTATGATTTTCTCCGGTCTGCATCTGCTAAGTTTGGGGTGGGTTTTTGGGGTCCTGGCGCAGGCATTATTCACCAGGTGATGCTTGAGCAGTATGCATTTCCTGGAGCTCTGATTATCGGCACCGATTCTCATACCCCAAACGCTGGAGGCTTAGGAGCGTGCGCGATTGGGGTCGGTGGCGCCGATGCCGTTGAGGTTATGGCCGGTTTATCATGGGAAATCCTATATCCGAAACGGATCGGTGTCCGATTGACGGGTGCCCTTAGCGGATGGACCGCTCCTAAGGATGTAATCTTGTATCTCGCCGGAGAATTGACTGTGTCCGGTGGTACTAATGCAATCATCGAATACTTCGGTCCTGGGACGAATTCGATTAGTTGTACTGGCAAAGCAACAATTACAAATATGGGAGCGGAACTTGGCGCTACCACCTCGGTGTTTCCATACGACCACCGTATGGAAAAATACCTGCACGCCACTCGTCGGTCAGAAGTAGCGAGTTTAGCGAATCAGTATCAGGATCTTCTTAGGGCTGACGAGCAAGTAGCCTCGGGTCCTGAAGAATACTTCGATCACATTGTGGAGATCGACTTGTCAAAGCTGGAGCCACATGTCGTTGGACCCCACTCTCCTGACCGCGCTAGGCCTATCTCGAAACTTGCGGCTGAAGTTGATAATTCGGCCAACGAGTTTGTGGATGTGATTGATACTTGCCTCATAGGTAGTTGTACGAATTCTTCGTATGAGGATATGAGTAGGGCCGCGGATGTTGCAAAGCAGGGATCGGAGCATGGTCTCGGAGGTGCGGTGCCTTTGATGGTTACGCCTGGCTCCGAACGAGTTCGTGCGACTATAGAACGTGACGGACAAATAGGTGCTCTAGAAGACATAAACGCCACGGTATTGGCCAATGCATGCGGACCCTGCATAGGGCAATGGAATCGTGAAAAACAGTTGGACGGTGTACCGAACACCATCGTAACATCCTACAACCGCAATTTCCCACGAAGAAACGATGGACGCTCTGAGACGATGAATTTTATAGCAAGCCCCGAGATTGTAACTGCCTTCTCGCTAGCTGGTCGGCTGTCGTTCAACCCCATTAGTGATAAATTGGCCGACTCTGCTGGGTCTAAGTTCATGCTGGTTCCGCCCGGCGAGGCGCCAGAAGTGCCTCCGGACGGCTTCGCGTCGGGAGCAGAGTTTTATGAAGGACCACCTGAAGATGGAAGTGAGATAATTATACAGGTGAATCCGGACAGTGAACGCCTGCAGTTACTTGAGCCTTTTCCTAGCTGGGACGGCAATGATTTTGTCAGGCTCCCCGTTCTCATAAAGACGGAGGGTAAAACTACAACTGACCATATTTCTCCCGCGGGTCCATGGCTTAGGCTGCGAGGACATCTTGAGAAATTCAGTGCCAATATGTTCATGGGAGCGATCAACGCCTTCACTGGTGAAGCAGGTAAGGGATTGAATGCTCTGACAGGTGAGCGAGGCCAGGAGATCTCGAAGATTGCATGGGCATATAAAGCTGAAGGCCTAAGATGGGTGGTAGTGGGAGATTCAAATTATGGTGAGGGAAGTAGCCGCGAGCATGCTGCCATGTCTCCTAGGTTGCTTGGTGGTGTGGCAGTGATCGCAAGGAGTTTCGCTCGCATACACGAATCGAATCTTAAGAAACAAGGCTTGTTGCCGCTAACTTTTTCTGACCCCAATGATTACGAGCATGTTCGTGAGAGTGATGCCATCAGTTTGAAAGGTTTGAAAGAACTGTCCCCAGGAACGAAGATTGAGTGTAAGTTACATCACTCAGACGGAACAGAGGAAAAATTATACTTGAATCATTCTTTCGGTGAATCGCAAATTGAGTGGTTCAAGAAGGGTTCTGCTATGAACCTTTTCCAAACTAATCAAACTTAACAATTGTACTGTCTGGGCTGCTTTTATTCCGATAATCGCCGATCTCATAGATCGGATGGATTCTAAACGCCGTCTGTTCCTACCCAGCCGTGTTGAGAGACGTCTATCATTAATCCATCCGGGCCTTCATACTTCAGCTCAACATTTCTACTGCGACCGTTAGCTATCTCGATTTTCAGGGCCGCGTTGATATCTTCCATTGGAAGAGAATTTGCATTTCTGAGCTTTGTGCCTGTGTCTTCTAGATCTTCGACCTGAAACCCTATGTGATGGAGACCCTCATATTTCATACCAAACTCTCCAGCCACTGTCTCGTTTTTAAACCTTAGGATCGCTAAATTGATATTGCCGTCGCTAAGGTAACAGCCCTCTGCATTGTCGCCTTCGATTTTTCCTACAAACGCCATGTCGAATACATCTTGATAGAATCTGGCTGTCTTAGTGGGTTGCTGGCTCCCTGTTGTGATGTGCTTGACCTTTGCCATTTTACAAACCTGAACTGTGTTCTTGTCCCAGTATCTAGGGATTTCACAAATATGGGCTCCGAAACTCACAGTGTCAACAATACATGTGGCATAGGTGATTACGATTACAATGGCTTGGTAATACGGCACACGCTGGTTCGTTTAACTTTACTTAACTAGGAAGCACTGTGCTTGCAGTCGCGTAATGTGGTACAAAACAGTTTGGGTGGTTGAGAAGGCGGGACCCGCGAGTTCCCTCTACCTAGAAGCCGGGTACCCAGCCTTCATTCAGAATGAAGGCCAGGTTCATCTTGTGAACGACGGTGATTTGTTGAAACTAGCGTCGCTCGAGCGCTTTGTAGTGGTTTCGTAGACAGCGTGTGCAGATATTTACTTTTTTGGGTTTGCTATCGACATAAATCGTTGCGTGCTGAACGTTCGGAAACCATCTAGTTCTGGTGTGGCGCTTGGAGTGGCTGACATTGTTGCCTGACATCCCAGCCTTGGAGCACATTTCACACTTGGCCATTATTTACCTTTGACTGATATAGGGTGTTTGGGTAGAATCGATGCGGCCTAGTATGCTCCGCATAGACACTTAGATTACGTCGGGACGGTCGCTATGCATGCTAGGCAGCCCAGCCTTCTTGTATGATTCGCCAGTGTTGATCCCGACACTAAACATAGCATATACGTGACCCAATCAGCAACCAATTCTAGGATGTTTACATAAGTGAAAACCCGTCTAAATGGTCAAGATTTCTGTTCGATGTTCACGGCTGCTACTGATCTGTTTGAAATGAATGTTGATGGAATAAATGGCCTTAACGTGTTTCCAGTACCGGATGGTGACACTGGGACAAATATGTTTCTTACTCTTCGGGCCGTCGTAGAAAGAGCATTGAGCGTGCGAGACGACTCGGTGTCCGTCGTTTCAGCAGCGATGGCCGCCGGTGCTCTTATGGGTGCTAGAGGGAACAGTGGGGTAATCTTATCCCAATTTTTTAAAGGGATCTCGGTCGGTTTGAATAAAGAGCATGATTGTGGTCCAAGCGAGTTGGCAACAGCATTCACGTTGGCCAAGGAATACTCATACAAAGCCGTGAGCAATCCTGTAGAAGGGACTCTTCTAACCGTGATTAGCAGTGTGGCTGAGGCGGCTAAGCAGCCTGTTGTCGAAACCGGTAATTTTCAAGCTTTTTTCGATATGCTACTCAACGTTGCCAGAGACTCAGTCGCTAAAACTCCTACCAAATTGAAGATTCTGCGTGAGGCTGGTGTGGTGGATGCAGGAGGGCAAGGGTTAGCGGTGATTATGGAGGGTTTGGCAAGATGGGTAAGGGATGAGGAGACTCCGCCTTATAAAATTGAGGCACCCGCTGTCGTCGGTGAAGAGGGAAATACTGGTGAGGTGTCGGAGCACTTTCTTGCGTCTGCTACTGAGATTGAGTATGGCTACTGCAGTCAGTTCATCATTGTGGGTTCCGGATTAGACCTCGACACCATCAGAAGTCAGATGGACGAACTAGGTAAATCTACGGTTGTGGTAGGTGACTCGAATCTTGTCAAAGTGCATGTTCACGCTGAAGATCCGGGTTTGGTACTCAGTGCAGCGGTAGTTTATGGGGTTCTTGGTCAGATCAATATACAGAATATGGACGAGCAACGCGACCAATTTGGAACGAAACAGGGAATCGAGACAGTGCCGGAAGATATGCCGTTGACTGTGGTTGCTGTATCTTCAGGGAAGGGATTTGCAGATCTGTTCAGGAGCTTGGGTGTTAGTCGTTTGATACTTGGTGGGGATACTAGGAACCCG
>JASMAO010000194.1 GCA_030754315.1 SAR202 cluster bacterium | reverse complement strand
AACAGTACAAATGATCAAGGAGGATGGGGTGTGGAAGGTTCTAGGAATGACCGATCTCGCTCGAAGGTCGGTTGGGCCTGGGCTATGGTTTGAGCAAATACCAATTGAATCCGAAACACGCCGTATAGTAGAGGAAAGCCTCCTTGCGATGAATGCCGCCGTCCAGATTGATGATTTTGGGCATTTCTCAAGCATTATTCCCAGAGGAATACGACTTCAATCCGAAAAGTCGGAGATCGGTCGCTCGTTTGGTAAACTCGTTGAACAGCAGGTCGATTATTCTGACATTGTTGATGGAGAGGCAGTTCTTGTCGAATCTCCATACCTCTTTGAACAAAAGGTGTGCGCGCCTTTTGGGGGCGGTTGCCGGAGCCTGGGCTTCGAATTAGTGGTAACCGGGTTTTATCTCAGTGATGTGGGTCGGTTGGAATTTACGCTGATGTACAAGTATCAACATCCCCACTGGGTGTTAGCCTGCGGGCTGGAACGCAGGTGTATAGTTGAAGTAAGATCGCAGATCGACTAGATGGCTAGTCTGGAAACGATTTGTAGACTAGGTGTGATTTTATGTGACTCACGGCCCCATCGTCTAGTGGACTAGGACGGCGGCCTTTCAAGCCGCAAACACGGATTCGAATTCCGTTGGGGCCACTTCAAGCTTGGTGAGTGAGGCCTAATCACTTTATCTAGGATGTATTTACAATACAGATGACGCTACACGTTCCGTTATCAACCACCACCAACGGCTCTTACCACCTCTACCTCATCCCCTTCCGTCAGTGTGACAGACGGCAGATCCTCTCGACGTAGAACGGTTCCGTTAAGTGCTACGGCTATTAGTTTTACGTTGACGCCGATTGACTCTAGGTAAGATACCAACGAAGCTGGCTCTTCCATTTGCAAATGTTTTCCGTTCACAGTAAGTTTGATCACTTTGTTCAATCATCCAAGTTCTGTGGGATGACCTCTTGCCCAGTTTATAGCGTTTACAACTGCTCGTGCCTCGGATTCAACGTCAATGCTTTCAGAGATAGCAGAAATCATAGCGGCTCCGGAGGCACCTGCGTTAACTGTCATGGCAATGTTCTGAGAAGTTATTCCACCAATTGCTAGGTATGGAATTCTCACCAAAGTTCTCAGATCCTGTAGCAGTTTTAGGCCACTAGCTTCGTAATTGAAATGAGACTTTGACGGGAAAATGGTGCCTGAGATCAGAAAATCTGCACCTCTAGCCTGAGCTTCGACGGCGCCGTTGACGTCGTGTATCGATCGCCCGATGATGAATTTATCATTAGATAGGCGACGTACCTCTCCGACAGGCAAGCCGTCTTCGCCTAGTTGGATTCCATCGGCGTTTACTGCAAGTGCGACATCGACGCGGTCGTTAATCAATAAAAGAGCTCGACTGTCTGTCAACACACGTAATTCTTTAGCCATAGCTAACAAATCGCATGCTGGCAAATCCTTTTCTCGTAGTTGAATCATATTGACCCCACCGGCTAGGGCACTGGAAACTACTGATGCCATAGATCGTCCAAGGGTCCGTTTCCGATCTGTAACCAGACAGATAATTTGTTCCGGTAGGGGGGTTTTCACCTGAGGGGACTACTTTGGGGACTCTGACGACGTCGCCATGCCCTGAGTGGGACTGCTGGCCACCCCCATTGTGTCACGGCCGATTCGGCCTGCTAGGTAGGCTTTCCTTCCTGCCTCGACCCCCATCCTGAAGGCATCAGCCATGGCAGTGGGGTCCCCTGCCTGCGCGATGGCTGTATTCACCAGAACCGCGTCGGAACCTTCTTCCAGAGCCTGTGCCGCATCCGACGGTACACCAAGCCCTGCGTCCACAATAACGGGGACTTTGGCTTCGGAGATGATTATCCTGATTTCCTCTAACGTAAAAATCCCCTGCCCTGTACCTATGGCTGATCCCAGTGGCATGACGGTGGCACATCCGATCTCTGCCAATGTTGCGGCTAAAACGGGGTCAGCGTGGATATAGGGTAGTACTACGAAACCTTTGTCTATGAGGGTACGGGCTGCGTTAAGAGTGCCAATAGGGTCAGGGAGCAGCCAGCGAGGATTTGGTATGACTTCGAGTTTGATCCAGTTCGAGCCGGTTACCTGTCTGGAGAGTTCTGCTGTAAAAACAGCCTCTTCAGCTGTTTTGCAACCTGCGGTGTTTGGCAGGATTGTGTACCTGTCCCAGTCGAAGTAATCTAAGATGTTTTTTTCCTTGGGATTGTCTAGATCTAGCCTTCGAATAGCGACAGTTATTATTTGTGCCCCTGAACTTTCAATCGATGAAACCATCTCCTCATTGGTACGGTGACGGCCTGTGCCTACCATGAGCCGGGAGGTAAATTCTTGATTAGCTATGACGAGTGGATCTTTCATCGCGATCGCTCCCTGTCTTGATCTTGTAATATGCGAAGAGCCGCTGAGAAGTTGCCAGCGGCTCTGATGTAGTCGTTCCCTATCGCTGGTATTATCCAGATCAGGTATTGGCGGTCGCCCCGAATCGTCGGGGCCTCTCAGCCTAGCTTTCCCAAGCTCCCTAAATTGTGCGGTCGGGAGCCAGCATAGAACAGGTTTATGTGAAAGTCAAAGACGTCATCAATTTGGTACTTGATGAATCAGCGACAGGGCGGTTACGCTTTGTTACTCTATCGAAATTAGTGGAGGAAATATGGGACAATCGTTGCTAGACGGAGGTCGCTAGATTATGCTGGGTAATATGCGTAAAT
The DNA here is from genome assembly GCA_030754315.1 of SAR202 cluster bacterium. GTDB lineage: Bacteria > Chloroflexota > Dehalococcoidia > Lucifugimonadales > JASMAO01 > JASMAO01. The sequence continues at coordinate 3,096 of JASMAO010000194.1, read as the reverse complement.
TCTTGTTTCCGATCATACTGATCATAGGGGTGACTGTTATTGCATGTAGCCGCTCCAACAATATTGACGAGTCCATGGTTGTTGGGTCCATTGGTCGATACCCAATGGCATCGCAAGAACCAGCACCAGGATTTGCAGGGCCTTCTGTTGACCCAGTGGAGAAGGCTATGGTATCGCAGCCGATGATAGTTGAATCCGAACTCACCCCACCACCGTTTCCTATGTCGGCGCAACGGATAGCGAAGGCTGTTTCAGAATCTAATGATGTGGGGGATACAGGTGGTTCATTTGAATCTCACGCCCGACTAGTAAATTTAGAGCGAATCATCGTTCGCACTGTCGATGTGACCATAGTAGTCAAAGATGTGCAGGTCACTGTGGGCGAGATAACATCTATAGCCAGAGAGTTTGGAGGTTGGGTCGTCTCAACAAATCGTATTGAGAAGCACCGTGGATTCGTTTCTTTTCGTGTGCCGGCTGATTCTTTGGATGCGGTCACATTTCGTATAAGAGCAATTGCTACTGAGGTCAAGACGGAAGTATCTGAAAGTCGAGATGTAACCGATGAATATTTCGATCTGGGGGCGCGTTTGAACAATCAGAAGGCCACTCAGGACGTCTTACTGCAACTGATGGAGCGATCCGAGACTGTGGAGGATGCCCTAAAGGTTCAAAAAACCTTAACCGAAGTGCAGGAAGAGATCGAGCGCCTTCAGGGTAAGATTAAGCTCCTGGAAGAGACGGCTGCTTTCTCATTGGTAAGGGTTAATTTGGAACTCGAGCCTCAGAAAATGGAAGTTGAGGAAATCGCAGACAAGACAACTGGCGTTGGTGAGAGTGTGAGATTCCGGGCCTTTTTCAAGCCGCCTAGTGGGATTGAGCAATTCAATTACACATGGGATTTTGGTGATGGTGATGTCGTCAGCGGGTATCAGACTGCGCCTACAGAGAAAGACGATACTCGCGTAACAGCCACCGTCACTCATAGCTATCGAGACGAAAAAGACTCTCCATTCATTGCGCAGTTAGATATACGAGGCAGTGGTGATGCTGGGGTAGGCGAGGGTGAGGCCACGGTCATGATTAACGTAACGAGAGTTCCTGATATTGTTGTGTTTGCAGGCGAGAGTATGATTGTGGATGAAGGTGAGGCAGTTAAATTAAGTGGCTCATTTACGCGGCCACCCGGATTGAGTGAAGTTGGTTATAAATGGGAATTCGGTGATGGTTCAGAGCCAGTTACAGGCGAACTTGGGTCAGGTGTCACTATTGCAGATGCGATACACACATATGAACATCACCGACCTTTTCCGTATCATGCGACACTCACGATTAATGCTGGGAGTGAGGCTGGAGATGTCGAGGCCTCAAGTTCTGTTACTGTCAGGGTAGACGAAATACCTGGTTGGATAATAGGGAGTTGGAGTTTGAGTGATCATGGAAAGACCGCGGTAAGGGCTCTCTCTGTAGTCGGGCAGGGCGTTTTAACGTTACTTGTCTGGGCAGCCATTTTTAGTCCCGCTTGGTTGGCTGTGGGGTTTGGTGGGTATTGGCTGATACCAAGATTGAGGAAGCGGCGTCGATTCAAGTCTAATGACCTCGATGACGGTCACGATGCTTAAGTTGAGAAATAGGTGACTATAGAACGGCATTTTACAGCGACCGGGTTTGTAGTACACGATGGTCACATAGCGTTGCATTGGCATCCCAAGGTTAAAAAATGGTTGCCACCCGGTGGGCATATTGAGTCAAACGAAGATCCTGTCCAGGCTGTGCTGAGAGAAATCATGGAGGAGACGGGTGTCATAGCAGAGGTGGTTACCACGGACGATTTTACTGACCTGAAGTGTCCTGAACAGGTAAAACCACCATTGACCATAATGATAGAGGATATCGACGATCCCATAACAGGTTTTCATCAGCACATTGACATGATCTACGTTTGCCAACCTCTTGAGCCTGTTCCTGTGCTGAACGTCGGTTGGATTTGGGTCAGTAAATCAGATTTGGCAGAAGCTATACCGTTATCAAGTGATGGCTGCGCAGGTATCCCGCCGCCGCCGGATGTCAGGGTATTGGGGGATCGAGCGTTCAGAGTTGTCGAGGCCTTCGGCTAATTTTTAGGGATGCATGTCTGGTTTGGCTCATATGACTTTTCGATGTGAGGTATACGAGGGAGGAATGGCGACGGTCAATCCCAGGGGTCAATCCCAGGAATGAGAGATAGAATAATGACGGAGATGACTGTAAGGAGCACTGAATTTTCCTATAATCCTCAGGAGATTGAGGCCAAATGGAGAGAACGCTGGGCTGTTGACCGTATATTCAAAGTTGATGATGATGACCCACGCCCCAAGTGGTACGAGCTTCATATGTATCCATACCCGTCAGGCGATCTTCACATAGGGCACTGGTACGCTATGGCTGGGGCGGACCTGCACGCACGAGTCAAGCGTATGCAAGGCTACAATGTTCTTCACCCAATGGGATTTGACGCTTTTGGATTGCCTGCCGAAAATGCCGCCATCAGAGACGGTATCCATCCCAGCATACGGACGCTGGATAACATCTCCAACATGCGCAGACAGCTTCGTACGATGGCGACTATATATGACTGGGATAGAGAGGTGATAACCTGCCAACCCAATTATTATCGGTGGAACCAGTGGTTCTTCTTGCAATTTTTCAGGAATGGATTGGCATATAGAGCCAACGCGCCTGCGAACTGGTGCCCGTCTTGCAACACCGTTCTAGCCAACGAGCAGGTGATCGATGACGGTGTCTGTGAAAGATGCGAGACTCCAGTGACCAGGAAACAGTTGAATCAGTGGTTTTTCAGAATTACACAGTATGCAGATGAGCTACTCGACGATTCGAAACTGATGTGGCCTGAAAAGATCAACATCATGCAGAAAAATTGGATTGGACGGAGCCAAGGTGTTGAGATTGGATTTGATATTTCAGAACACGGACTCGATCAGAAAACGCTGACGATGTTTACAACCCGTATAGACACGATATTTGGAGTGACCTTCGTCGCATTGGCCCCAGAGCACCCACTGGTAGATAACCTGACTACGCCAGACCATGCAGAAG
>JASMAO010000193.1 GCA_030754315.1 SAR202 cluster bacterium | reverse complement strand
CCCGGACCTGGCGTGGCGCGGAGTCTCGGAGCGAATCTCCCTCGATGGAGGACTGGTTGACGGATGCACCAGCACGGGTCCGCAACCCGACCTCCGCGCCTACCTCGACCGCAAGGCGGAATTCGGCCGCGACGACCGCACCGGCGCGCTCGCCCTATGGTTCGCGGTTGAGATGGAGCGCCTGCTGCGAGCGTAGCGGCCGGGACGTCGGCGGATTGGCGGTCGCCACCTAATGGTACTCGAAGACGATGGGTAGGGCGAGGAGCATACCATTCTGTGATCTCACCCAACGGTTGATTACCGTTGGTGATTGACCGCTATGCGGCCAACAGCACTGGCCACCTGTGTTCACGGTATAGTTCAACCCTACTTGATCTCCCGATACCCATACCGCGTTACCATCCCGGATCAGGATTGTCGGCATCATGCCTTGGGTCGAACGTCTGAGCAGGATCGCCTACGCATCTCCGTGACTCGCACCGTGACCAGGTCGCATACATGGCGCCCCACCAAGATTGGCTTGATCAGTGGCATGAGAACAATTAGGTCGACGGGCGACCTGACGTGCCTAAATCCGACTTCGACAGATGGATATACCCTCGATTAACCGACGGACATGTATTGTCTTCAGCGGCAGCCCGTGTGGGAAGAGCTAGTTCCCAACAGCGTTATAAGCCTTAACAGCAATCTCGCTATTCATCCCACGGCCCTGTTCGTAGTTGGGCCTGCCGGGAGATTGTTTCAGTTGAAACGATCTATGGCGAAAAGCATCGCTACGGCATAGGTAGTGATAATTTCCCAACTAGATGGTTCATACACTCACCAAGAATATGGAAATCCCGAGGTTATGGTTTATCTGAAAGGTAACCTAATCACCAGACATTCACGGATGACAGAATGCGGTGAGGCGTAAATCGCTACTATTTTGAAATAATTTTCTAGAAGGCTGCAACTCACAATTGCAGATTGGGGATCAACTAGCACTATACCGAAACGGGCTGCGTGAGTTAACGCTTTGTAGAAGCGATCAATTATTCTTGCTGCCTGACATTGGGATTACCCATTCCTATTAAGACTAAGATGCCCGCCAACAATAAGACCATCGTGCCGTAAAATATCGGATGATAGTTACCAAACTCATCAAATGATATACCGGCAAGAATTGGCCCAATAGCAAACGAAATGGCGGTGCCAAAACCTGCTATACCCATGATCTTGGCGAAGTTTTTCAGTCCAAAATAATCTTGAACGATCAAGTTTATTAAAGTACCGAATGCTCCCATGCATAAACCCCACATAGGGGAACATATCCAAATAATACCGGAAATATTTAAGTTAACAGAAAGAAGAAGAGATACAGAAAGACCCGCAAACGATATCATCATCGTATACCTTGGAGTTATCTTTTCAGCTACAATGCCGAAGATTAATTTCCCGCCCATGCCACCCAGTGCAACAAGGCTCAAGGCAGTCGCTGCTGTGGAAGACTCTATTCCTTCGTTAATGAAGTGAGAAATTAACTGAGGCAGAAGTGCAGCGAAAGGTGTGGCTCCAACTAGAAAAATATAAAAGAGCATATATAACTGAGGTGACCTAACGGCTTGTTTCATTGATATTCCTGTCAACTGCTTTGAAGCAACCCCTCCGGCGTTATCGGAGGCAACCAAACCCACAGGATTTGGTTCTCGCAGCGCGATCAATGCTCCAATCGCCACAAAGGCCGTAAGCGTTCCCTGTAGGTAGTATCCTGCTTGCCACCCCGAGTTGGCGATCAATCCGCCTACGATTCCCGGCATCACAACGCCACCGAAATTGTTTCCCGTCATCGCTATCCCCATTACCGTGCCCCGCCGCCTGGGAAACCATAAGCCTACGATTCTTCCCACCGGGGCCATCGTCGCCGAGAATCCAGCGTATTGTAGAAAGCTCAAGGCGTACCAGTGCCAAAGCTCTGACATCATAGGGCGCAGAAGAAAACTTAAAGCAGTGAGCGATACACAAATCCCCACTACAATTCGGGGGCCCCTTCTGTCAATTAATCCCCCTAAAAAGGGACCGAATAACGTGCCGATGGCAGAGAATGACAGAGAGGCGTTTATCTGAGTGCGAGACCAATGAAACTGCTCGACGAGTTCGTTTCCAAAAAGACTGAACGTATAAGTACTGAATCCAAGCAGAGCCGTAGCGGTACTGAAACAAACAGCGATTGCCCACCAACCATGAGAAGGGTTGACGGGATTCCAGGGCGAAATGCCGTCATTATTATCATATTTCTCCACGAATACAATTATAAGGCATGTGGATCTAGCCTACTAGATGTAGGCGAGGGCAATACATTGACATCCAACCCCAATGGGGAAGTGGTTAAAGAATATGGAGTCTATCGCCGCCTCTGCGACGACCTCACGGTTGATCTAGGCCTTACCGTCCACCATGAAGGGCTTGACGTGGGAGACGATGGCCGTAACGGCTGCGTTCGAAATACCGATGTGGGAGTCCCAGATTCGTGGTTCGCAAAAGTGAACCGGGATCGCGGACCCGTGGGTGGGTTGGAGGAGCCTGTGAAGGTCACAAGCGCCGTTGAGATGGTTGTGTAGTATTCTCGGAAACCGTTCGAACCATCCGAATTCTCCTTGTGCTCATCCAGGTTTCAGTCACGATTCAAGCGTTCGAAGGAGGGTTCGAAACATTTCCAAACGGCTCGGGCTCTATACTGCCTCCAGCGGCAGGGTTATGCTCATGTGGACAAAACGTGAGGCAGCAGTCGCTCTACCTTAGTCTCTGTCACGAGGTTTCCTGGTATTAGAGGCGGGAGGTTGTTCTCCAACGCATGAGGGTGGGCGTAACTTTGCGTGCGAGTTCCGACGTAGCCTGAGTTCAAACGGCCGTGAACACGGAATTCAAGTCATTCTGGCGGCGTGAGAACGACATCATTACAGAAGCGCAAATTCCAGATGTTGCAGGCACACTCGGTCATGAGTGCTCGAGTCTTTCGACTCAACATTCTATTTTGAAAACTCCGTCAGAACACTCCACACGTCTTCGGTAATAACGCCGTAGTGAAAGAAGATATAACGATTGATCCCGCTGTTTTCCAGCGTTAGTAGAAGGTCGCGCACCTCTCGCGGCTGTATCTGAGGCCCTCCGAAATGTTCCAGTGCAATGAAGGGAATGAGCTTATCGACGTCTCCTATGAGATGGATCATCTTCTTCATCTCGTCACCTGCAATCTGCTCGTAGAAAGACAGTGGCGCCGGATCGTCGAATTTCTCAACAGGATAGTCAGCAGGAAACTCGATGCCAAAAATCCGCTCTGTGAGCCCCACTACATTCTTTCGCGACAACGAAGGGTTCCACTCAGAGAGAGTATTTGCGTAGTTGTTGACGGTGTATCTGAATCCGGGTTGATTTCCTGCCCAAAGGTAGAGTTTGGGCAGCTGATAATCAGAATATGCGTTGCGCCTCTGAAGCGCGTGCCCGGTGAGGGCGCTATATGACGGCGTTCTCGAACTCACCATCACTGTAAACTCCGGCAAATGCTTTTTAATCCCCTCGTACTCTCGAATCAGATGGTTCTCGATGGCCGCGTACCGAAAACGCATCAGATCGAGCAATTCAGGATGTGACAACCACCAATCAGTCGCACCGAGAAACCCTCGTGTGCTCAGCAGGAACCCTTCGACTTTCTCATCGGTCAACTGCTGCATCTCCAATTTAAACTCTGCAAGAGTGTCGACCAACTTCATCAGGTCAAGCCCCATCAAGCGAGCAGCATTTTGACAATGGTCGCAAAAACAGCGTTCCGCAAAGAGATCATCTCTCTCCCCCGGTGCAATCTCCCATTTGTAGTCTGGGCCGTCCAGAACAATTCCTGAAAACATTGGTAGCTGATTTACATAGTCCCTGGTTCGGGCCACCAGATATTCGGCAACCTGAGGGTCATTCCAGCATGAGAATCCGCGGGTGCCTTCAGGACCTGCCGGGTATCCTGAGATTTCGAAATACGATTTATCGTCAAACAGATAGAGATTGATGCCCTTCTTTTTGGCTCGTTGAAAGGCATCGCGTAATTCACGGAAAATTGAATCGAATTCATCCGAACGAGATGGAGGATAAAGAGTCATTCCGTCATAGAGGGAAGTGTCGGGCTTGATGATGGGCACGTACTCAAACTGATCGCCTTTGTCCATGAAAAAGGATAATACTCTTGGTCTAGCCTCCTCGCGCGTTGGAAGCGACTCTCCATGCTCGACTTCCTTGAGAAACGCCATCCAACTAACACATACGTCTCGGAAGCCGCCTTCGATCAGTTCATCCCAAAAACCGTCATCCAGCATTATCTCCACTGGGGGCCGGGTGAGCATGATTGGTCTCAAGGACATATCGTCCCTCCTAAATATTTTGTCTTGTATGTCGGTTAAGACCAGCTTGACCTGCCCCCAATAGTTGTACCACTTCTTATGTTAGTGCAACCGCGCTCCTGGGCATCGGTGGACACCCGACTGTAGACCAAAGCCTTTACTGCAACCATTTCGGACTCCTCTTGAGGTCACGTCAATAGGTGTGTAAACGTGGTCAGGCGGCGGCCTCCTCCGTGTCGGTGTGGAACCTCAGTCCATCCACATACTGGGCTCCGTTGTAGACCTCCCTCATCATTTCT
>JASMAO010000192.1 GCA_030754315.1 SAR202 cluster bacterium | reverse complement strand
AATACCTGGAAATGTATCGAAGTAACTCTCTCTATAACGATCGTCATCTTTATCATTCCACAGGAATAGAGGCATAGACGGCATGGGCTGAGTAATAACCAGTTCCCCTACCGCGTCGACCACCGGCTCACCATTAGAATTGTATGACTGTACAGCAGCCCCGAGACATCTACATTGAATCTCACCCGCTCGCACTGGTAGTAAGGGACATGGCCCTGCAAAACCGGTGCACAGGTCAGTACCGCCACTGAAGGATCCCAGTAAAAGATCCGAATTGACATTATCATATACCCACATGAACCCCTCAGGCGAAAGGGGTGCACCTGTAGACCCAAGACCTCTAATCAGAGAGAGGTCGAAGTCATTTCCAGGCGCGATTCCCGCCTTCATACAAGCCTGGATATACGGGGCACTAGCTCCAAAATATGTAGTCCTCGATTTCTGGGCAAGTGACCATAAAACATTCATATTAGGGTAAGCCGGATTGCCGTCATACAAGACAACTGCTGCCCCAGTTAGCAACCCTCCAATCAAATAATTCCACATCATCCATCCAGTTGTAGTTATCCAAAAAACCCTGTCCTGCTCTCCAATATCCATGTGCAACCCAAGTGTTTTTAGATGCTCCAAGAGAATGCCGCCATGACCATGAACAATAGGTTTAGGCAATCCAGTGGTTCCTGACGAATACAGCACCCACAACGGATGGCTAAATCCAACTTGCTCGAAACTAAGTTCCTCAGATCTTGAAAGCAAATCGCTCCACAGGCACCCTTTCTTTAAACGGCCTACAGATGGATTTTCCGCAAGATACGGCACCACGACAACATGCTGAAGCGTAGGTAACTGGTCTTCAATCTCCCAGACTGCATCCATGCTGTCAAATACCTTTCCGCCGTACTGATGTCCATCAGTTGCCAGCATGACGGTAGGCTGGATCTGGCGAAATCTCTCGATTACGCTACTTATACCGAACTCCGGGGAGCAACTCGACCATATAGCTCCGATGCTGGCGGTCGCTAGAAAAGCCACCAAAGTCTCAGGTATATTCGGCATTACTCCAACAACCCTATCCCCAACTCCAACTCCCATATTTCTTAGGCCAACGGCAGTTGCTGCTACTTGGCGGTAAAGCTCTGCATATGTGATCGTTTCAATAGGCCGGGTTTCACTACTGAACAAAACTGCAAGACGGTTATCACGGCGACGCAAGGCGTGCTCGGCGTAGTTAAGTTCGGCCCCTTGGAACCACTGCGCTCCAGGCATGGCCTTACTCGACAATACATCAGAATAGGGACGGCTCGAATGTATCTCAAAGAAATCCCAGATCGATACCCAAAAAGCTTCTAGGTCTGTAGCAGACCATTTCCAGAGATCGCCGTATGAATTAAAGCTCAATCCTCGTGCTTCACTGAGCCAATCCATATACCGCGCAATCTTGGAACCAGACAGATGCTCTCGGCTAGGCTCCCACAGCAGTTTGCCTTCGCTTATATGTTGCTTCATTGAATCCGTATCATTTGTGAAGTTTGAACGCTGGGTCTCAAATTCCAGTATTTGTTCAAAATTCAGTTTCTTTTGACTCTACAATATTGGGACTGGCTATCGCTACTTTTTGTAGGCCTTCATCAGGTTTGCGTTTCCTTATTACTGTTTGGGACGTTCAATTTTTATGGAACTATGTCTTAGATTCCATAAATTAAATTTTCGACAGCTTTGACATAGAAGCTAATCGCATCAAACCCTCTATTTACTCCGAGTATCGCTTTCGAAATTCAATAACTTCACAAGATTCGACGCCCAATCCCAGAGATGATCCTCAAGGTCCAATCCACAGTGTGGACAGTCGTAGTCACCAAACCGTATCGCAGTGCCACAAGCAGTGCACCCCCGAATCTCGCTAAGACTATTTAAAACAGCTTGGACCTGATCTGCAAACCCCACTACAATACCCTAAGTTGATGAATTAGGCCGCAGTCATCCTTGACTCATCGGCAATGGAGCCACATTATAGGCTCCTCCTATAACCAAGTCACTATATTGCCTGATTCGATCATACCTACCCATTCACAGGAGCCATCCATGATTAACTTGAAAAGAAACAGCAAAGGAGTCCTGGTTCAAGCCAAGGGACTTCGTTCGAGAAATATTTATACACGAAACCAGTCGGATGCTTTCAAAATAAGCCGAGGTAAGTTCAACGATTTTCTCACATGCCAAAGATGTTTTTATCTCGATCGTGTTAAGGGTTTAATTTCACCCTCAACACCAGGATGGACATTGAATTCAACTGTAGACTTATTACTCAAAAAGGAATTCGATCTATGTAGGGAAGAACAAATACCCCACAGAATTTTCGAGAGGTTTGGCCTCACGAATATAGTCCCTTTCAAACATGAAAACATGGATCTGTGGAGGGATTCTTTACATCACGGTCTCCAATACAAGCTCGCAAATTGCAACATCATTCTTCACGGGGGAGTCGACGATATTTGGTTCGACCAGCACGAAGAAAAATTAATTGTCGTTGAATACAAGGCTCAGGCAAACGACAGATCGGTTACCAAAGAACATTACTTGGCAGGAGTTTATCATCAAAGCTACAAAGTCCAACTGGATTTCTATGCTTACCTTCTAACCATGATGGGATTTGATCTTTCTTCGACAGGATATTTTTATGTCTGCAACGCCGATCGCAAAGCATTTAATTTTGACGGACGGCTGATGTTCGAAGAAACGCTTGTGCCCTACGAATGGAGTACCCACTGGATTGAGGACAAGATCGTTGAGATGGTTGACACATTAAACTCGAATGATGTCCCAGACCCGAATTCTTCTTGTGAAAACTGCGCGTATTCTTACCAGCAATCCCTTATATAAACGAGGGTCCGGATCGCTCTCAAAAAAATGTCTGATTAAACTCTCTTACCCGGTGGGGGGTGGGTCTACAAGAATCTGAAAAAACACAGACTAGAAACGTATCCTATGCCCCATCATTCTACGTCCCTTCCAATTGGTAAAGCCGAAACCATGTGTAACCAAAGAATGGCACGCAGCCCAAAATATCACCAGCATGGACAGTGGATAGACTAGAATAATTAAAGCACTGTGTTTGAATTTCAGACAGACAATAAGCCACGAAATAATAACCATACTTAACGACATTGCGGACAATAACATCAATCCATCCTTTTGTGAAGCTGATGTGCTAGTCCACACAAGAGTGAAGAGCGGTAAAAGTCCGACTCCCAGTAGCGCGATCGAGAACAAAATAAATACGCTAACGCGATAATTTATAGCAGGGAAAATGCTACGTGAGACACCCTTAAACGCGTCAACGTTCCCCTTATACGCTAGTACTTCGACGCAATTTAACCCTTCCAATAGAACCCACTTCAGGCCTATCCTCTTGATGGTACGACCAAGGCTGAAATCATCGAGAGGATTGCCACGAATTCTAGAGTGCCCTCCGATTGCAAGATAGGATTCTCTTTTAAAAAGCATGAACTGACCGAATGTGGAGGACAAGTTTGGGATTCGCCTTTTGTGTGCAACTCTAATTGGCATCCAACAAAACAGAAGCCAATCCATTAGAGGAAACATGAGCCGCTCAGTGATGCAGTTCGCGGTCCTCTTCGGCATAACAGTTAACAAATCCGCATTGCTGTGCTTGGATTCGTAAAGTGCATCTGAGACTGTTTCCCTAGACAAGATCGTATCCGCATCTACAAACAGCAAGAATTCACCCGTCGCTTCCCCGGCAAGTTGCTCGCATGCCCAGTGTTTACCGTGCCAGCCAGATGGGAGTTCCATACCTCGAACCATTCTCATGCGCGGATCAGAATCAACAACAGATTTGATGATTCCTGCGGTGCGATCTGTCGATCTATCATCAAGGATGATTATCTCCAGCGATGCATGGGTCTGCTCACTCAATGCTTGTAAACACTCAATAATCCCATCTTCTTCGTTACGCGCGGGGACAAGAACTGAAACTAAGACACTGGAATGTGCTTCATTTAACCCGTCTCCCGAGCCTCTTAACGAACCCAAAGAACCTAAATTAGACATTGAGATGAGAAAAGGAATTCCAGCCAGCACCATCACGAAATAGTATTGGATATTGTCGAGTTCCATCAAGCTAATTTCCTCGTAAGTCTCACTATCCATTCTCTCACTAATATTCCCGTGGAATATTCAGTCCGGTGTTTATATATCACTACAGTTACATTTGCCACCCAGAACAAAAAAACGTACGGCTGTATTTGCAATGGTAGAAACACCGCTAGGAACATAAACAGACAGAATGTGACCGTTATAGCATGATTCCTTTGAAATAAATGCATGAGCCCTAGTAATAAACATCCAACAGGAAATGCGACACCTCCAGTGATGGCTATCCATGAACCCCAGCTGGCTGCAAGTGCCTTACCTCCCTTAAACCGCAAAAAGGGAGACCATCCATGGCCCACAATTGGTGCAAAAGCTACTAATGCCAACCCCGCTTGTGATACGGCACCGGAAGATTGACCCACGTATTGCATGGCAAAGTATACCGGGAAAAACCCTTTGCCTATCTCCAACGTCATTGAAATCATACCCGGCACCCAGCCACCTGACTTCCATGCGTTGATGGCACCTGGATTGCCATCACCAATGCTCCGCACATCGTCACGCACAAGAAGATTCCCAACAATTACCGCCCATGGGACTGATCCGCATACAAACCCAATCAATATCCAGATGGCAAGTTCTATTATGGATTCCAATAAAAGTCCGATATGAATGTCAATTTAACTCCTAGCCCGTTATCGGTGGGCACAGAACCAACGAAATAGTATCAGGAACGGGCGCTTCTGGATATCTCTACAACCTATTCAATTCGTTATACAAATCCACTCAATTGTGAATTCATCACAAAGTGGTTGCAATAGAGAAAGCTATCGGTGATTGGGATATCCGGTCCCTGTAGGGAGGGATCTATCCATATTAACCACGCCTAAAGCTGCTTAAATTAACTGTTTTTGTTTCATCAACTATGAGAACTATACAAGTGCCAAATATGAGCGAAACGGGACTGGTACACCATTAATTCCTAGCTATCAAAGACTGAGGTATATCGCATGTTTGGTGTGACCCCTGAAGAACGAGGTTTGACCAGATATCAATCAATGGGAGTGTGAGCACGGATCACATTTGCCATTTCCCCATCTCTATGTAAACTCACACTACCAACCCGTACCGCAGCTTGATATACACTGTCTTTGCGAAATACGCCACAAAAAGAGCATTCCCAGGAAAGTTGTATATCAGAAACAGGAGGGGGTAAGGCATAGCCTTACCCCCTCCTGTTTTCTTTCCGATCTTTCCACCAAATTAATCGATTCTGCTACACACGAACACTGAGTTCCCCCAAACAAGCAATTCCCTGCGGCTGGAACCCTCGTGTTCAGTTAGTAAAGCATCTTTACCACCGACGATCTCTGTTTCCGCCACCGCCACCGCCGCCTCTATCCTCTCGTGGTCGAGCCTCATTTACAGTCAGCGCACGTCCTCCCATGTCCTTGCCATTCATGGCCGCGATCGCCGCCTCGGCCTCAGCGTTATCGGGCATTTCGACGAAACCGAAGCCCCTCGATCGACCAGAGAATCGGTCTGTGATTACACGAGCAGTCGTGATCTCCCCGAATTCGGTAAAGGCGGTCTGTAGACTTTCGTCGGTCGCTTCGAAGGGCAAATTGCCCACGTATATATTCATCCATCTCTCCTAAATTCTCTCCTCATCAAGCGTAATGGCCTTGTACGAACCCAATATGGCCCAAATTGCCGGAATTGGAAACGCAATAGGCGGCCAGATGACGGAATTGTATGCGCTTATTGTAACACGCTAAATACAACAAGTGCCTAAAGATTCAGTTCACGAAACGCGATTCAGCCACAGAAAATCAACAGTGCTGATCTTCCTCATACCTGCAAGTCGGGAAGTGTATGTTTAACTGGGTAAAGGAGTGAGGCATTCAGCAGCCTATTTGGGTGATAAACTAAACCAAACGACATACTGGAGCCCATTATTGATCAAGCTGGTAACGTTCGGGGAAACCATGGTTCAGTACAACGCAAGATACACAGGTCCGTACAGGGAAAGCACTGATTATTTAATGGATTGTGCGGGGGCTGAATCCAATGTCGTGGTCAATATCGGCAAACTTAACATTCCAAGAACGGAAACGACGTGGATCAGCAGACTAGGAGACGATGAAGCGGGCAACCTCATCCAGAAAGAGCTAGAGGGAAAGACCAGAGTGGTTGCACCGTGTTATGAAGGCGAAAACACTGGCATTTCATACCTGAACCATCATGAGGACGGCGAGCACGTAAAGACTTATTTCCGAAAAGGCAGTGCAGCGTCTCGACTAACTTTCGATGAGGTGCAACCTCATCTCATGGGATGCGATCTGTTGCACGTTACCGGTATCACACCGGCTCTCAGTGAGACTTGCCGGGACACGATTTTCCGAACACTTCACTGCACAGCTTCCACTAATACACCTGTCAGTTTCGACCTCAACTATAGGGAACCTCTCTGGGACTCAAACGATGCCAAGCCAATTTTTGAAGAGATGCTTAGTATGTCGTCAATATTCAAGCTGGGGTACGATGAAGCGGAGATGATCTGGAGGAGGGGATGGAGTGCCGAACAGTATGCAAGGCACTTTCAGAATCTGAACAGAGGAATCGTCATCATAACACTGGGTTCAGATGGCGCGCTTGCCTTTGACGGCTCAACAACCGTTTCCGACCCCGGTTTCATTGTCAATGTTGTCGATCCGGTGGGTGCAGGCGACGCGTTCGTTGCCGGACTCCTAGGAGGAATCGTGCAGAACTCGAAGCCCAGGAAATTCTTAGACCTTGACCCAATTGCTCGGGTTCCATACCTTCGGGCTGCGCTTCGGATCGCCAACGTCTGCGGGGCCTTGGCGTGCACACGCAGGGGTGACACGGCAGCGATGCCCACCATGAATGGAGTTGAGAAATTCCTGTCACACAATGGGATTCTAAATTAAAATTGAACATTAACAACCCTAACCGGCGAGAGAACAGCGGCTTCACAGAATTGGTCTTTAGTTGTACCGACTAGTGCGCTAATAGCCGGTATGGTATCCTCGGTTTTGATAGGTAGCATAGCTGGATTTGATCCGGCTTTACATGCTGCTAATATGTCCCCTACTGAGGCTTTGCGAACAAGATGAGAGAACTTACCATCCAGTGAAAGCGAACCACAAAAAAATCATGCAAGAAGCCGCAGCCTACATGCCGGGAGGCATCCACCACACCATCAGTCACAACCCTAACTCGGCACCTGAATTCCTGTTCACTCACGGTGACGGGGCCTACCTCTATACTACCGACGGTCGGCGATTCTTGGACACTATGCTAGGACACGGATCGCTGTTGCTGGGACACTGTGCTCCCACCGTGGTAGAGGCTGTCACGACACAGGCCGCTCTGGGAAACACCTTCACTCATATCACTCAGCCATCAATAGAATTGGCGAGGATGATGGTCGAGGACGTGCCCTGCGCTGACAAGGTACGGTTCACCAACTCCGGCACCGAAGCCGTGATACTTGCGCTCCGCCTGGTTCGAGCCCACACTGCCAAGAATAAGATACTTAAATTCGAAGGAGCCTACCACGGTTTCGCCGATGGACTGCTCTACAGCACAAACTACGGCTACCCAGATCGCTGGCCCGAACCCCCGTCCTCGGACCCAGACAGCCTCGGCATCCCGGAGGGGCAACAGGATCTTGTTTTGATCGCTCCGTGGAACGATCTTGAACGTACAACTAGAATCGTCCGAGACAATATAGAGGACCTCGCAGGTATAATCGTCGAGCCTGTCATGCGAGGCCTCTCCTCACAACCGGGATTCCTTGAGGGCATCCGAGAATTGGCCACCGACCATGATACCCCACTGATATTTGATGAGGTCCGGACTGGATTCAGACTCGCATTGGGCGGAGCTCAAGAGTACTACGGAGTGACACCAGATCTATCAACGTTTGGTAAAGGCATAGGATCAGGATATCCTCTAGGTGCTGTCGCAGGCAACGACCAGATCATGGGCCACCTAAATCCCGCTTCTTTGGACGAAGAGCGGGTCTTCTCCCTAGGCACCTTTCACAGTAATGCCGTATCAACAGCTGCAGGTGTGGCCACAATTCGTGCACTAAGACAGCCCGGTACCTACGAGCACCTCAAATCGTACGGTGATCAACTTCGAGCCGGGCTCGAAGAGTTGTTTCAGAGATTCGACCTGCCCGTTCAGATGAGTGGGGAAGCAAATATAGTGGAGTGGTTTTTCACTACAGAGCCGATAACAGACTACAGAAGTTCCCTTGCCACCAATCTGGCACTTAGCGGCCGTATAAGCAGCGAGATGAGAAGCCAGAATATTTTTGGGGGCGGCGGTAATTTTTCAACCGAACACGGAGACACCGAACTCTCGCTTACGCTTGAAGCGATGGAGGCATGCCTGGTATCTTTACGAGACTCCGGAGAACTGAATGCGTAAATGAGTAATCCAAAGTATCAACTCGTCACGCGCGGCGGC
>JASMAO010000191.1 GCA_030754315.1 SAR202 cluster bacterium | reverse complement strand
AACTGAAAATGCCATAGGTGTCACCTATTGCCTCCAGCGCGTTTATCAGCAAAACCATCGCCTCTTTTTCGAGATCGATAATGCGCTTGTACGAACGTTTTGTCCCTTCACCTCGCCTACTCCTCAGCCACACCATGTACTCAACAGGGTCATCAGGAGCATTCCAATCATCCGCTATTTTCTGGGGCTCGTCTATCGCCTCTGCTGTAGACGCCGATGTGTCCAAGAGAAACGCTACTGCGACATCCCGCTGGACTTTGTTCCTACGCCAATAAAGTTTTTCACTTGGCCCGGCGCCACTACGGATATCTACAAAAGCTTCAATCACATCGTCTATGTCAATTTCTTCACCGTCCTCGAGCTTACGCACCTTCCGAAACATCTCCGGAACCATCAGTTCGAATTGCCGCTGTACCTGTGATACCAACGTTGAATAATCGTTAAGAGTATTAGAATAGTACTCAACGTTACCTTCCGTCATATTCTTCTGACGAACGACACACCAACGCGGCTTGTAGTCCTCTGCCCGAAAGTCCCACTCGTCATAAACAAATGTCTGAGGCTCTTGTGGATCCAGGGGGCCACCATCTTCATCCACATGCACCAGCGGTCCTTGGCCTAGCTCCGGCACATTCGGTACGTCAAGCCCGGCTTCCTTAATAAGGCTGCTTGCTAGAGTGCTGGCATCACTTTTAATATCACCATCTATGGATTCCGATATTAGTTCAGCTGAATTCTCCAACGCCTGCTCCACCATATCTGCAGTAATCTCGTTGCCCTGAGTTTGTCCGTCCTGATCCGCCTGTTGCTTACGTAGTTCAGCCAGCAACTGAACGAGCTCCGGCTTAAAATCGCCTCTAAAGTCCACGTCTTGCGTTGGCTCGTACTCTTGTTCCTCGTCTTCGTCGTCTTGGCCTAACGCTAGCCCATCTTCTTGGCCCCCACCCTTCAACATTTCCTGAAGGAGGTTTTCTAAACCTTGATCGACATCTTCGATATCCTGGTCTAGATCCTCCTCAACATCCAAATCCTCCCACTCATCCTCGGATACCTCTTCGTTTCGAACGTCGGCGATAATTGCGTAAATTCTTATGGTCGCCTCGGCAGTATCCTCTACAACAGCTCTCGGACCAAATACCCGCTTTATGACACGCCAAACCTTTAGAGCATTATCAATCTGTCTTTTAGGTACCCGTAGATTTTTCGTTTCATTTAAACTAACTCTAACTAAAAACTCCACCATCGCTTCCCTCATTGGGAGCCCCTGTATATCGCGACGTGACTTCACTGAATCAGATTGAACCAATTCATATGCCTTCCTGATCCCCAAGTACTGACTTTTTACCCTGGCATCAAGCCGACCATCCTCAACAACTGTAAATATGTCTAAAGCAAGCTGCCGGTCGTCAAACTTATCGAAGAATAGCTGCATATCTGTGACATGAGCAGGTTCTAGATCTTCACCCGCATCTCCATTTTCAAGTACCGGATCTTCCAAATTATCTGACAATCGGTTTTTCAATTTTGGTCGCAAATCTTTGAACAAAATAGAAGGCCTATCGTACTCAAAATCGAAACTACCGAACTCTAAATGCGCTACTTGGTGAGTAGATACGACCTTAAAACGGGCGAAATTTTCTTCCTTCGATGGATACCGGTCCTCCACCGACGGCACATAGACAGTAGTCCCTTCTGTGGTTGCTGATTCTCCAGAAATCCACCCGATGTTTTTCTCGACCAATTCATCAGTTGTGGCAAGTTGCATACCAGCGCCAGCAAGAGCGCAACAGTACATTTCCATAACTGCCTTTATGCGGCCAAATTCAACACCCGAGGAAAGCACTTCTAGAATCTTCTCGGCGTGCACAGACTCCATCCGAAAATATGCTTGACCACCCACCAGATTTTGATTAAGTATCCTGACACCCTCTTCGAACCACTTGTGAAGTTGAGGCATGCTCACTCGCTGTAAGACGACACAGGAACTCTGGAGAAACGGAGGAACAGCCTCTGGGGAAATTTCAATCAATTTCTCTGTCAGGTCTAGAAGCTCAGAATGACACTCGGAATCTAGTTCACCCAGCGATTCGGATACTTCCAACATGACACTGGGAATATTCATCCCTCCACGTTGGACAAGTTTATCGGAAATGATTAGGAATCTCAGACGCTGGGTGCCTTCTATCTTAGGCAAAGCTCTAGAAGCAGCGTCAAAGAAGCCCTTCACCTGACGCCAACTGTTCTCGGTAAGCGAAGAGGCCAGTTTAATAACAGAGTCTCTGTCAGATCCAACCATCGGGAATATTTTCTGCCCTAGGCTGATGCTTTCAGTCGCCAAATCGTAAGAATGCTGTGACAGGGCATCCAGAAACAAAACGAATTTTTTTAGTTCTGGCAGTGTTAGAGTCTTTATCAAACTTGGACTTGCATCGAAGAAGCGACAGGCCAGTGTGCTCGACTTCCACGTCCCTTTGTACAAGTCTAGGCCCAAGCTAGCCCATGCCTCAATGTGCCGAGAGCGAAGCACGCCCATTGTGCCCGGACTAGCCTGCAAGTAAGATACCGCCAAAACGGGTGATTGCTCACAAACTTTTACCCCCAACTGGGCCCACAGAATAAAATAATTGAAGGGCATAAGCACGACCACCTTCGGACTTACTCTAAAATATTGGGCCGCAGCCTCCCAAGACCTAGCGGTGTGTTTCACCAACATTGCGCCTGTCTCGACCCAACTGGCTAGCTGTTTATCAGACAATGCCTCAGACATCGGTGTCCAAGCGACATCGAATTCACGTAAGACGGCGGGTGGATATCCTTCGAACTGGATCCTTGCCTGGTGCTTGGTTAAACTGTTTTTTGGGGACACTCAGTTTCCTCTTGCGTAGCTTCTTGCACGATTTCTAACAATCTTGTCAAAATCTTTGCGGTTGCACCGAACACGAAGTTCCCTCTGTACCCATAGGAAACTCCGTTAACGAGCCGGGTGTTTTGTACTTTGGTCTCTATCCTGTGGTTGGCCCGATCCATGAGATGGCGTAACGGCACCTCGATAACTTCAGCAACTTCATCGGAATTCGGATTAAAAAAATATGGGTATCGAACGGTAGCAACAAATGGGTTAATCAAATAATTGGAGATAGTTGGTACATCGTCGAGCTCGCCTAGCAGACGCACATCTTGTGGGTCAACCCCCATTTCTTCATGTGTCTCTCGAAGCGCGGTCTCTTTTATGGACCCGTCCCGAGGATCCATTGCTCCACCCGGAAACGCTATTTCACCCCTATGTTGATCAACAAAATCGCTCCGCTTATTCAAAAGAACGTGGTACTCCCGATCCTTGAGATAAACGAGCACCAGAACCCCTGCTGGTGACAATGAGGAATCAATCCACGACTTCTTAGGATTATTCTCCAATGCGCGGCCCAGCGCGGCTAAAGTTAGCGACTTCATTCGAATATAGACGAAACTACTTCCTGTATACTGCGCTGTAGTTCAACATCATCCGTTACCGCCCAGTTGACAGCTACTTGACAGGCACGCCGTGGTCCCACTCCTTGTGCTATCAGTTTGCCAGCATAAATCAACAACCTGGTACTGGCACCTTCACCGAGTCCATGTTCCCTAAGGTTTCTGACTTTTTCTCCTAGCTTTGCAAGCCGTTTCGACGTATCTTGGTCAACTCCTGACTCGTGTTGAACGATCTCAGCCTCAATTTCAGGAGGAGGTGGATTGAACTCGATGGCAACAAATCGCTGTCTCGTGCTGTGTTTCAAATCCTTTAGTGCACTTTGGTAGCCGGGATTGTAAGACAGCACCAACAAGAACCCGTCAGCCGCCTCCAAGAGTTCACCACGCTTCTCGATCGGCAAAATCCGACGGTGATCGGTCAATGGGTGGATAAGGACTGTCGTGTCCTTTCGAGCTTCGACTATTTCATCCAAATAGCAAATACCACCGACCTTGACAGCCCGAGTCAGTGGCCCATCAATCCACACGGTACTATCTCCCTCGAGCAAATATCGACCGACTAAGTCACTTGCAGTCAGATCTTCGTGGCAGGCGATAGTGACCAGGGGCAGGTTTTGGTCATTCTGTGATTCGGAATGACCTTCTTTCTTACTGCCACGCTTTACTTTCGTCAAAGGACGCCCTAAACGCCACGACATATATTCGATGAATCGAGTTTTGCCACAACCGGTCGGCCCTTTGAAAAGCACGGGTATTTTCTGGTTATAGGCAGCCTCAAATAATTCTATCTCATCGCCAACCGGTAGGTAGTATGGCTCCGATTGTAAATGATATTCCTCTATGATATAGCTGCGAAATAGTGACTGCTTTACTCCTGTAGTCATTTCTGTATTTCGTTCTCCTTAGGTTACTGAGACCCTATTATCCCAAAGCTCTCTAACACGGACTTCGAGTTCCGATACACCGGCCGTATTGTCTATCACCGCATCAGCAATCGACAAACGTGCCTCGTCATCTGTCTGTGACCTAATCCTTGCGTGTATTTTTTTGGATGAAAGACCTGATCGTTCCGTTGTCCTTCGAATAGCTGTTTCTTCATCAACCACAGTGACCCAAACCTCATCGAAAATCGAGTTCCAACCCGCTTCAACTAACAACGGTACTTCTACAACAACGACTTCTACCCCGGAGCACTGTATCGTATCTAGTCGAGACCGCAATTCCTCCAGAACTAGCGGGTGTATTACCTTGTTTATCCGTCTCAGCGCGTGGATATCCCCGAATACAATGGACCCGAGCTGGGCACGATCTATATCTCCATCTGAAGAAACAATCCCAACTCCAAACTCCGCCACGACAGCGGTCCGGATCTTGCTATTGTTCCGATAACTCTCATGAACTATTCGGTCGGCGTCTATCACGTAGGCACCTAGCTCTCCGAGAATCCGACAAATCTCCGTTTTGCCGGTACCGATGCCGCCCGTGAGACCGATGGTGAACATGTTCTCCAAGCATTCAGAATATCAACCACATTCTAGCAATGCCCCTCAAAAACGGTCAAGGAAATGCAGTTAATGTACTAACCAACCCATTCGAATATATCCTAACTTCCTGGCACAACATAAAATCTCTCTCGATGTATACTTCTATTAATGTCTTCTTACAATGCCATCCCAAGTGTCGACAAGATGTTGTCCGAAGTTCGGATACGCGCCCTAATAGATAAATATTCTCGGACAGCTATTCTGAATCTAATTCGGACCCAGCTAGATCACGTTCGGGCGGATGTACGCCTTGGTAAACGACCACCCAATTTGGGTGCCTTAGTCGCTTCCATTGAAGAGGAAGCAGGGGATCAGTGGCAAGCATGGCCTAAACCCGTAATCAATGCCACCGGCGTTATACTACACACCAACCTAGGCCGTGCTCCCCTCAGTAATGACGCGACTGCTGCAACAATACAAGCCAGTAGTTCGTATAGCAATCTGGAGTTGGACCTCCAAACGGGCAAACGAGGTTCACGCCATGCACACTTATCAGCTTTAATCTGCCAATTAACCGGAGCCGAAGCGGCAATTGTTGTTAATAACAACGCTTCTGCCATCCTCCTTGCACTGGCCGCTATTACGACAGGCAAGGAGGTTATCGTGTCCCGAAGTGAATCCGTGGAAATCGGAGGAGGGTTTCGCGTGCCAGATGTATTGCGGCAGAGTGGCGCTTCATTAGTTGACGTCGGCACCACAAATCGTACCTATCACACAGATTATGAGAATGCTATCACTGACAACACAGGTGCCATTCTATCCGTGCACTCCAGCAACTTTCGAGTAGATGGTTTCATACACAGGCCTGGTATAGAAGAACTTGCCAATTTGGGAAATGCAAGGGCTATCCCTGTACTGCATGATCTTGGTAGCGGTTGTCTCTTGAGTACAGCTAATTACGGCCTCGCACCAGAGCCTATGCCTCAGGAAAGCATCACAGCGGGGGTATCACTCACCTTTTTCTCAGGGGACAAGCTACTAGGGGGACCACAGGCCGGCATAGTCGCCGGAAACAGGGAACTAGTAAATCGAATCGCGGCCCATCCCCTAGCACGCGCGGTCCGATCAGACAAACTGACCCTTAGTGCACTCACTGCCACCCTTCTGCATTACATCAGAGGAGAAGCAGAGGGGAAAATACCAGTCTGGCAAATGATTTCCGCCACCGAAACCGAACTGACTAAGAGGGCCGAAAGTTGGAAAACAAACATATCTCAAGCATACCTCTCAGGCACCAGATCCAAGAAAGATTTCATTCCAACTACTGATAACCAGACTGATAGGTCTATTCCAATAATCACGAAATCTGCTCGGTCAACCGTCGGAGGGGGTAGCCTCCCTGGTGAAACTCTGGCAACCACTCTTTTGTCCATTGACTGCAGGAACATTCACGGGGGTGCTGAAACCATTTCCAGCCGCCTACGCCAATCAGATCCTCCAATAATCTCTCGGATTGAAAACGAAAGTGTACTCCTAGACCCCCGCACAGTACTTCCCACAGAAGATGGAAATGTATTGAAAAGTCTTTTGGACATCCTATTCTAATGTGGGTATTTGGGATTCAAGGTTAGAAAAATGTGTGCGTGATGGATGGTGTGGAGGCCATCCATCACGCACACATTACAAACAGGCTGGAACCATCTTGCTACTACATAACCCGCGTGAGACAATCCCAGTCGCTTACCCATTATTTGGTGAATATGCTGCATAAATCATGCTGGGTAAGAGGACTAAGAGTGCGCTATGAATCCTAACTGGGTATTTGAAAACACTTCTAACCAAACCTCAGGCGAAAAAATTTAGATCGAGTTTGGTCAATGACACTATTCGAACACTCTCTCGATCAAAGACTCACCAAGCAGGCACCTCTCTCCACAAGAATGCGCCCCGTTTCTTTCGAGGAGTTCGTCGGTCAACAACATATCGTGGGGCCCAAAACCGTCCTCAGAAAAGCCATCACTGATGACCACATTCCCTCTATTGTCCTTTGGGGCCCACCTGGTACTGGCAAAACTACACTTGCAAACCTTATCGCCACAGCCACCAAGAGTTACTTCAGTCGAATAAGCGCGGTCTCATCAGGCGTAGCGGAGCTAAGGCGTATCACCAATGAGGCAAGAGACCGGCTTGGTATGCAGGGACAACGTACTATCGTCTTCATTGACGAGATACATCGATTCAACAAAGCTCAACAAGATACGATACTACCTCATATAGAAAACGGCACCATAATACTCATTGGAGCTACAACAGAAAATCCATCCTTTGAAGTCATTTCCCCTTTACTATCCCGCAGCCATGTCTTCACTCTTAAGCCTCTTTGCTCAGAAGAAGTAGAAAGCGTTGTAAGAGCCGCTATTGGAGACCGCGAACGTGGTCTCGCTGATCTCCGACCCCTACTTGACGAGGATGCAATCAAAACCTTGATAAACCTGGCCAATGGGGACGCTCGTATCGCACTAAATACACTTGAGTTAGCCGTATCAGCGACTCAACCAGACAATGATGGCATAAGGCATACCACTGTACGAACAATCGAAGATGCTATGCAAAAGCGGGCGCTTTTGTACGACAAGGCAGGCGACCATCATTATGACACTATCTCAGCTTTCATTAAAACCGTCCGCGGTTCCGACCCCGATGCCGCTATCTACTGGCTAGCTAGGATGATAGAAGCTGGCGAAGATCCTCTGTTTATCGCCCGACGGCTGGTGATACTAGCCGCCGAAGATGTGGGTATGGCCGATCCACAAGCACTCTCAGTCGCTGTGGCAGCACAGCAAGCTGTCCACTTCGTTGGCATGCCAGAGGGGCGAATACCACTCGCTGAAGTCACGGTGTATCTAGCTTCGGCACCAAAAAGCAATTCAGTCTCAAAGGCAATTGATGAGGCAATCAGGGACGTCAAGCAAACGTTGAACGCGCCCGTGCCAATGCACCTACGTAACGCAACCACTGACCTCATGCACGAAATGGGATACGGTGAAGGATACAAATACTCTCACGACTTTGATTCACACTTCGCCAGAATGCAAAATCTACCGGATTCCATAAAAGATCGCCGCTACTACAACCCTTCCGATCAGGGCTACGAAAAATCGGCCGCAGAGAGACTTAGAAACTGGTGGAACAGTGGGAAAAGACCAAGCGAGTCTGATATTAGTAACGAGCTACCATAGGCCTGTGCTAACAGTAAGGATCGACACCTTAGCACTACGCTAATCCTGGTCCTACTTTTCCTTTCTTGCCTTTCTTGCCTTTTAGAGGTACCACCTCAATTGGGAAGGCAGCAGGGGGATACGTCTATTCCCGTCATTAACTTGATGGGATCCACCAAAAAATTGCACTGCCAACCCCAGACTTATAGGCAATACTCCCAGTAAATTTCTTTACTTTGCATCTCACCCTGTGAGTGTTACCGGATGGCGTGTTCAGAAAACACTTCTCGAAAAACATCGAGAGTATGGTCGATATCATCGCCAGATATGCCGTAATGTGTCACCAATCGCCACACTGGCCCTCGGTCACCAATTTTGATGCCACATCGTTCAAGCTTTCGTACAACCTCATCCTGATCACGAACGTCAACTCCAAAAAATACCAGATTAGTTGGCAGTCTGTCCGGCTCTATACTGATGCCCGGCACATCTTTCAGACCTAACGCCAACTTTCGAGCATTCGAGTGATCTTCAGCTAGTCGCCCAATCATGGTCTCAAGCGCAACCACACCTGCCGCAGCCAAAACACCCACCTGCCTCATACCTCCCCCTAACATTTTTCGCCATCTTCTGGCCTCTTCGATTGTTTCTGCAGATCCACACAGCATCGATCCAGCGGGGCATGCCAAGCCTTTAGATAAGCAAAAACTAACTGTGTCCGCGTGCTTAACCAATTCCTTTACTGGAGTCTCTAAATAAACCGCCGCATTGAATATACGAGCGCCATCTATGTGCAATGAAATACCACGCGATTGAGTCACATTAGCGATTGCCTCCGTGTCCTCTGGTGTTAGCACAGTACCTCCGCTAGGATTATTCGTGTTCTCTATCGCAACCATGCTCGTCGGTGCATAGTGCATATCGTCAGGATGAATCGCTTCCTCTATTTCCAGTGGATCTATCATTCCACGCTCATCTACTCGCACTGGTTTGTAGGAGATTCCACCTAAAGTCGATATCCCTCCCGCTTCAGCGACATAGATATGGGAGTTGTGCCCAATTATGATCTCATCTCCTGATCGACATTGGGAAAGTGCTGCGACCAGATTACCCATCGTCCCGCTGCTAACAAAAAGTGCATCTTCTTTCCCCAACATCTCAGCAGCCATTTTCTCCAGTAGATTAGCTGTAGGATCTTCCCCAGAAACATCGTCTCCCAATTCGGCTGTTGCCATAGCTTCTCGCATTTCTGGAGATGGAAGTGTAGCTGTATCACTGCGAAAATCGATCACGTCCATATGCTGATACCCAAATATTCCATTATTGAATTGCCCGGTATACCAAGAATGCTCACACCAAATTAAAGAAGTGCGTAAAGAAATCTCCAGGCAATTCCATTTTAGCAATCCGCATTGTCAAATACTATAGCCTTCTCATAAGATTAGACCCAGAGTGGTAGGCGTAAATTGCATCAGACAGCCATAGACATTATCGTCGCGAAGAATCTCCAATTGGAGGGCGTCTTCACTAGGCCTCATACGGCTTGTGGGGGCTTTCCAACCATCGTAGTATGCCACCCACATCCCCTGCTTGGTGGCGACATGGACCACCCATTAGTCATGGCAATATGCCAAGCTGCCAACAGGGGAAAAGTAGGAAGCCTACGGTTCAATTTCAGGGGTGTTGGGAAAAGCGATGGTATGTTCACTGGCGGAGACCAAGAACGGAAAGACGTGAAGGCAGCACTCAACATTGCCAAATTAATGCCCGGAACAGACGTCACACGTTTGGGGCTTGTGGGATATTCGTTCGGAGCCTCAACAATACTCCAAGGCCTATCACGCTACAAAGAAGTAAAAAGTCTAGTACTCATATCTCCACCTATAACATCCATACGCAATTCAAGGATAATAAAAGACCAACGGCCTAAGATGTTTATAGTTGGTCAAAAAGACGGTGTCGTGCCACCGATCGATTTGCAGAGAATGTTGGACGATGCTCGGCATCCAGTGCGGTTCCGCGAAATAAGCGGCGCCAACCACAATTTTTTAGGCCAGGCTGAGGAAGTGGCCGAACATGTAATTTGTTTTCTTTTAAAAACCCTAGAATCTTAAAATATGTAGAAGGTAAATGACTACCTGTCCTCTCCGAACAAGAGATTTGGTAAGCTAATCCAGTTACCAAAAAAACAGCAGTAACCACGCCTTAGGAGATTACCATGACCGAAAATATCAAAGTCCGTGTCGAACGGGACTCCATGGGAGAATTACAAGTACCGTCAGATCGTTACTATGGTGCTCAGACCATGCGAGCCGTGCTCAATTTCCCCATCAGCAACCTTCGCTTCCCTCAATCATTCATTCGTGCTCTAGGCCTCATCAAGTTGACTGCTGTCCAGACCAACCAAGAACTCGGGTTGATTGAAGAATCGCTGGCTAACGCCATCTCACAAGCCGCTATGGAAGTTGTGAATGGAGACCTGACCGACCATTTTGTCGTGGATATATTTCAAACCGGCTCCGGCACGTCAACTAACATGAATATCAACGAGGTAATATCCAATCGAGCTATTGAGATACTTGGGGGAGTGCTAGGGTCACGTGACCCGGTACACCCAAACGACCATGTCAACATTGGCCAATCATCCAACGACGTTATACCCACAGCAATTCATGTAGCTGCACTTACGGAAATCAACAACGCCCTTATTCCCGCCCTCACTCACCTCCACAGTGAACTCCAGGGCAGGGCGACTGATTTCGAGTCTGTGATCAAAACCGGTAGAACCCACTTGCAAGATGCTACACCAATCCGTCTAGGGCAAGAATTCCAGGGGCACGCTGGCCAGATTGAGCGTGGCATCAAGCGCCTTAATCGAGTCGCCGACTCTTTAGCCGAGGTGGCACTCGGAGGCACGGCCGTGGGTACGGGAGTAAACACAAATCCAGATTTCGCCAAAGAGGTTTGTAAAAAGCTATCAGAGGAACTCGGATTCACAATCCGGGAGACGGACAACCATTTCCAAGCTCAGAGTTCCCTCGACGCCTCCGTGGAAGCAAGCGGCACCCTAAAAACCATCGCAGTCAGCCTCATGAAAATCGCCAACGACGTCCGGTGGCTTGGATCAGGTCCGCGTGGGGGGATCGGCGAGATTGCTTTGCCTGAAGTACAACCTGGGAGTTCCATCATGCCGGGCAAAGTCAACCCTGTTATTCCTGAGTCTGTATGCCAAGTCGCGGCTCAGGTGATCGGTAACGATAGTGCCATAACCATCGCAGGGCAGTCTGGCAACTTCGAGATCAATGTTATGATGCCCATCACAGCATACAACCTGCTTCAGTCCATAGAAATTCTGTCCACTTCAAGTCAGAATTTCTCCGACCAGTGTATCGCAGGCCTACAGTCAACCGAACGCGGACCAGACATGGTGGAACGAGGTTTGGCAATAGCCACCACACTCGTACCTCATATCGGCTACGATAGCTCAGCAGCAATTGCAAAAGAAGCAAAGCTAACAGGTAAAACGATTAGAGAGGTAGCGAGAGAAAGAACTAACCTATCAGAAACAGACCTAGAACTAATACTGAATCCCGAATCCATGACTGAACCTGGCTTAGGTTCTGGCATATCCCTTGGTTAATCCAGACAGCCTTTAAGCTTATTTACTACGAAAGCTTCCTCATCGGCCCGCGATGAAAGTAGTCCTTCTAGACGATCATGCAACAATCTGTCCAACAATTCACCAACTTGGGGTCCTTCCGGAACTCCGAGCGCCAATAAATCGTCGCCGTCGATACTCGGTCTGATACAGCGTAGATCATTCAGGTAGAAGTATAGACTGCTTTTAACTGCCGTGTCTTGAGTCGTAATCGCACAGCCGTGGATCACCTCTGGATGTAGATCACACAACAACGTGAAAAGCTCCGAACGGGACAGGCCTGGCGCTCTCAAACGTTGGGATGCTGATTTGATTAATCTTACCTCTCTCACTATCCGCGACCAACGTGTTCCCATTTTCAACCTAATAGCTAACTCCCCCATTTGCACATCGCTCGAGAAATATATGAGTGCTGCAAGGACAACGTCGTTACCCTCAACACGTTGTTCATTCGAAGTGTTTACGGCATTATGTATACGACCGAACTTTAGCCCAGAGTGAATCGCTGAAAGAACACCTTCCTCTTCGCCCCGAAGTAATACATCCCATGCAAAAGGTTCCGTCATGGTTCTCTCCAACTCGTGCCGGACCCGATCACCACTAATATCCTGAAGATATACCATGTCTCTTTTAAACAAACGGTAAGTCTCTGAATGGATGTGGAAATTCAACCTCACCGCGTAGCGAATCGCTCGAAGTATTCGAGTTGGATCATCAATGAAACTACGTTCATGCAGAACCCTGAGAAGCTTCTGTTTCAGATCGCCTTCTCCCCCGTGTGGATCAAGGAGTTCCCCCCACGAATCTTGATTCAATGACACAGCCATAGAGTTGACACTGAAATCACGGCGGCTTAAATCTTCTTCTATGCTCGTTTCCTCAACAGTCGGAAGGGCGCCTGGTCTTATATATTCTTCGCGTCTGGCAGTAGCAACATCTATCTCGTCACTGCTAACGATGATTTTAAAGGTGTCAAATTGGGAACGCGATACGACCTCGCCACCAATTCCTCTAGCTAAGTGGTCTACGAATTCATATTGAGGGTGTACAACAACGATATCCAGATTGCTTGGCGTGGTACCGAGAAGCACATCTCTCACGACTCCACCAGCAAGATAAATCTTCTCAGAGCGACTAGAACACACGGCAGAGGTCCGTTCAATCAATCTCAGGTGTGACGAATGAAGATACGTTCTTAAGTTATCAGCAATGTTGGACAAATAAGTGCTCCAATCGGAATAACTCGGATTATAGCACCGACATCGCAAGGGACAGTGGGTGACCAAGTAGCCTTGTTAAAATTGGTATTGATCATAAATTTTTGACGCGTTCTGAGTCGCCATCTTCGACTTTCCCACACATCCAACACAGAGAAGCAAGGCCAGCCCTAAATCCAGCCCAGCCTATCCAATCTGAAAAACCAGTACAACTAACCATTTACTATTTAAATGTGGTTCAGATTAGAGTCTTCTACCATACACAAAGCTCGAAGGGAGTGAATGACACCTCCAAAACAGCGCCCATGGCTTAACCGCCCCGAAAAGAACAAGATCAGACGTTGACTCTCTACATCCAGGAAGTTGTTCAAGGGCGGAATGAGGAGTCAATGTCCCCGGGATAGCGTCTCTATAGCAGCCAAGGCTTCTCCTATCCGTAACCGTAGATCAGACGCAGTCTCACTCGTCCACGAATAGAACCCTTTGTTGGTCTTAAGGCCAAGGTCACCTTTATCAACCATCTCTTTGATGAGAGTTGGAGTCCCGGTAGAAGTATCGATGACAGGGAAAAGCTGGTCAATTATAGCCCGGATCGTATCCCATCCAGCAATATCAAATACCTCGAATGGGCCGGCGACAGAGAGTCTCCGGCCGAAGCTATTTTTCACTACAACGTCTACGTCCTCCGCGGTGGCGATACCTTGTTCCACGACGGCTATGGCTTCACGAAGTAGCGCGAATTGAAGCCTGTTACCAATAAACCCAAGAGACTCCTTCTGCAACACTACAGGGTGTTTGCCCAGATTCGTAAATAGTCCTGTAACTGTACTTATTGTCTCATCCGATGTGTCTGGTCCACGCACTACCTCCACAAGTGGCAGCAAATAAGGTGGATTCCACCAATTTGCAACTACAACCCTATCGGATCTATTAGTCGATGGTGCTAACTGGCTTGGCATAAAAGACGATGTGTTGCTAGCCAGTACGGTTCGTTCCGGTGAATATCGATCAAGATCGGCAAACACTTGCTGCTTAAGTGACAAATCTTCAAACACCGCCTCTACGACAAAGTCGACGTCCTCAGTGGCATCTTGAAGCGACGTCGTCTTATGAATAAATCCCGGGACTTTACAAGCCGTTTCTTCATCAACCAAACCCAATTCCTTCAAGGTACCCAATGTCGTATGTATGTTAGAAAGAGCCGCACTGAGTCGGTCCTCTGACAGGTCCGTCATCCGCACCTCATATCCTCCCATGGCAAATTGGAGTCCAATGCCATAACCCATCAAACCTGATCCTATGACTGCAACGGAT